>JAJDOH010000015.1 GCA_022340265.1 Deltaproteobacteria bacterium
TGGCCGATACTATCGCGCACGATTTCAAAAACCTGCTGAAGGGATTGCATCACTAGGAGATTTCGTATAATGCCGATATTATTCTGGATTGATATTGCAGGAATATGCATGACCATTCTAGTTACAGGCTCTTTGACGCTCATTGCCATAGGATTTGATCCGAAAAACCCAATGAATCGCTCATTCGCTCTCTTTACCGGAGCTATTGTCATCTGGAGCATCTCCGCACTTTTCCTGCGTCTATCCCTGTGGCTCAAGCCAATGCCAATTTCAGAACCCTTTTTTCTTGATCCGAAATTATGGCTCCGAATGGCTTTGGCTTTTTTTGCATGGACATGCCTGATTTCGTTGAACTTTACCGTGGACTTCCTCGGTCGCCGCACGAATTGGACGAATTTGGCCCTGGTCCTGGGGGTCGTAATATTCATTGCGCTTTTGATTTATAGCTATGTGGTTAAAGGATCGATCATTCAATACGTTCAACTTGACGATCTCGGTTTAATTCGGCATGGCAAAAGCAATTTAGCCTGGCTTACGCTGGCACTATTGAGTTCCTATATCATATGGTCAGTCATCCTTTTCTGGCAGGAGCGTCATCGCGATGGGGCGGTCTACTTGTCATTAGGCATGCTGATTCTGTTGTTAGGCTTAATTCTCAGCGGTGCCCTATACGCTCCCTTTCCCTTCATATCTTTTTCAAACGCGACAAGTGCCTTAATAATGGCTTTTGGTGTTCTCAGAAAGCAGGTTTTTAATCCGCTAAAGGCATACACCCTTCAATTAAACGAGGAGATTGAAGAGCGAAAAAAAGCCGAGAAATTACTCCGCGAAAGCGAAAACCGGTATCGCTTGCTCGCTGATAATGTGACGGACGTCATTTGGGTTGCTGATATGAACTTGCAGCTCACTTACGTCAGCCCTTCTATAATCCATCAAACAGGCTATACTGTCGAGGAGACTATGGCCAGACCGCTGAAAGAAGTCTTGACTCCTGATTCTCTCAGGCTTTTAAAAAAAGTATTTGCTGAAGAGCTGAAAATGGAGGACAACGAGCTAAAAGATTTAAACCGGTCGCGAACGATTGAAGTGGAAGTCGAATGTAAAAATCGCTCTACGATCTATACAGAAATCACAATGTCCTTTTTACGTGACCCATTTGGCAAGCCGAACGGAATCATTGGCGTCGCACGTGATATAACCAACCGCAAGCATCTTGAAATCCAACTCCAACAGGCTCAAAGGATGGAAGCCATTGGAACTCTTGCGGCAGGTGTAGCTCACGATCTTAATAATATCCTTTCCGGTATTGTCAGCTATCCCGAACTGTTATTGATGGATCTGCCTGAAGACAGCCCATTAAGAAAACCCGTCTTAACCATTCAGAAATCAGGAGAAAGAGCGGCCGTTATCGTGGAAGACCTTCTGACGCTGGCAAGAAGGGGGGTCGCTATTTCAGAGGTTGTAAATTTAAACCATATAATTGCTGAACAAATGAATAGCCCTGAATTTGAAAAATTGATGTCATTTCACCGGGATGTTCAACTGGAGGCCGATTTTGAAGAAAGCCTCCTTAGTATCAAAGGATCTTCTACTCACCTATCCAAAACGATCATGAATATAATCTCCAATGCAGCGGAAGCAATGCCGGAAGGTGGAATGATTCGGATATCAACGGAAAACCTTTACATAGATCGACCTTTTAAAGGGTATCACCATGTTAAAAGCGGCGAGTATGTGAAGGTTGCTGTTTCTGACCCGGGTATAGGTATTTCTGAAGAGGATTTAAAAAGGATATTTGAGCATTTTTACACCAGAAAAGTGATGGGAAGGAGCGGGACCGGACTTGGTATGGCAGTGGTTTGGGGAACCGTAAAAGACCATAATGGCTATATCGACATTCAAAGTACAGTAGGAAGAGGAACTACTTTCACGCTGTATTTTCCTGTTACAAGAGAGGCTGTCGCCAATGATGAATCTGAGTTAACCATTGCAGACTATATGGGAAAAGGCGAGTCAATTTTAGTTGTCGACGATGTGGCGGACCAAAGAAAAATAGCAACTGAAATGTTAAGTAAACTTGGCTATTCGGTCGCTTCAGTCTCAAACGGTGAAGAAGCTGTCGAGTACCTGAAAACAAATACAGCAGATCTATTAGTATTGGACATGATCATGGAGCCCGGGATCAATGGCCTGGAAACATACGAAAGAATAAAAAAATATTGTCCACACCAAAAGGCCATTATAGCCAGTGGATTTTCTGAATCCGATGAGGTAAAGAGGGCCCAAAGCCTGGGGGCAGGCGAATATGTAAAAAAGCCTTACAGTTTAAAAAGAATTGGCATGGCCGTCAGAAAAGAGTTGATAAAACAGGTCTGAGTTCCGGGCATATTTTGACCTTAACCCGCATGATCCAGCATGTGTTGCAGCTTGAACATGGCATCATGCTTTCGTTAAGTCTTTAAATCATTTTTAAAGCAGATAGAATCCCTTCCTTCGGCATTTGTCCGCCTCGGGTGGATTTGACATTCGTCAGTCCGTTCGTCCCCGCAACCCGAATCCCGCCCTATTCTTCCTTCACCGTCGTCTGCAGTTTCAACCCGTATTTTTCGATTTTGGAATGCAGGGTGGGGCGTGAAAGGCCGAGCAGTTTGGCCGCCCGGGAACGGTTGCCGTCGGTCAGGTTCAGCGCTTCACTGACCAGGATGCTGGCGCATCGATCCAGTACGGCTTCAAACGTGCTGCCTGCTCCGCCGGCGGTCATGGTACCGCGCATCCAGTGCCGGATGACTTCCTCGGGGGTTTCCGCCCCGCATTTGGCGTTTAACCGCTCACCGCTGATGGCCTGGTCAATGTCATCGTGCTGGATGGGGGCCCCACGGCTGAATATAAGGGCCTTTTGAATGGTGTTGGCCAGCTCGCGTACATTGCCCGGCCAGTTATAGTCTTCAAGGGCGCCCAGGGCCTGTTGGGTGAACCCGGGGTTGTTCATTTCCATATCCATTGAAAACTGGCGCAAAAAGTAGTCCGTCAAAAGCGGGATGTCCTCACGCCGGTCGCGCAGGGACGGCAGCGA
>JAJDOH010000036.1 GCA_022340265.1 Deltaproteobacteria bacterium
TTCCTTGATCATGGCGATAACCTTTTTCATTCCCAGCATGGTCGTGGTCATCATGGCCGACATGGCCACCACTTCGGAATCGGTCCTGAGCTGTTCTTCCACAAAGTTTTCCAACGGCACGTCGCGCCCCAGATCGTGGACATCCCAGCCCGCCACGTCAAACATCATTTTGACCAGGTTCTTGCCGATGTCATGCACGTCGCCCTGGATACTTCCGATGACCACCTGGGCATTAACCCCTTCCTCATCTTTGGGAACGTGGGGACGCAAAATATCCAGACCCCCATACAGAGCGTCCGCACACATGAGCACCTCGGGGACGAAATATTCATTTCTGTCATAGAGGTCACCGACGATTTCCATGCCGGCCGCCAGGCCGTCCATGATACCGTCAAGGGCCACATATCCTTCATCCAACCACTGCTGGGCGGCTTCTTTGACTGTATCTTCTTCGTATTCTACAACACCTTCCTTCAATTTTTCCAACAACTCTTCTTTTGTCGCCATGTCTTCTGCTCCTTTCGCGTTACATCCTTAAATTTAAACGTGTTCACTTTCTTTTTACAGGCGGCCTACCGCCGGACTGCGCTTTTTGCCATACACGTGGGAGGTACCCACTCATGCTTTCATATTTTCCTCGATGACGGCCGGCCTGAGATCGCACCCGCGCATGACCGCATCATCACCATCGTCGATCATATCCTTGATATGATCTATGGAGGTCTGCTTCTAGACAGTTGTTTAAATCGGCCCACAAAAGACAGACAGGATTGACAGGAGGGCTGGAAATCAATCTCCCATCCTGTCAAACCTGTCAAAGCTGAACAAATTCCGACGGTTTCAGGTTAGTATTTACCGTACAGTTCAGCGGCTTCCATCATGGCCATGGCGTTCATGAGCGAGCCGTTGGGCGGGAATTCACAGCCGGTGGCTAAAATAAAACGGCCTCCTTCGGCCAATTCTTCGATCTCCTTTTTGCACTCCTGCTTCATCTCTTCCGGGGTGCCCAAGAAAGCGTATTGGGCTGGGCTGGCGTAGCCAATGATCGTAACCTTGTCACCCCATTTCTTATTTGTTTCCACCCAGTCAGCGCAATCGTCTGGGACGTAAGCGCAGGATATGGCAATGGGATCCATCATCTCGATCTGAACGTCGAAGTAGATGCCGTTACCACAGTTATGTACGATGACCATCATTCCGTTATCCCTGCACGCATCTGCGAGCACTTTTGTGAATGGGCCTTCAATCTCTTTCCACATCTCCTTTTTCATAATTGTTTGGGATGCGAAAAGGGTGTCCAATACAACAGCGTGACAGCCGGTTTTGCCGATGGCTTTGATGTATTCAACCAATACCGGGGTGATAATTTCCTGGGCCTTCATGACCGCTTCCCGGTGTTTGTAGCAATCCCGGAAAAGGTTTTCAGCGCCTCGCATCATGCTTAGAATGCCCAAAGGACCGTATACAAAGCCCATTATCGCAACAGTGGCAGCTTTCTCATTGCAGAGGATATCATAATATTTAAGAACTTCTTTCATCCGCGGAGATTTTGTGGGATCGATAGCTTCAATTTTTAAATAATCATCTGGTGTTTTGATCATGGGGTTGTCGTAGTTGGGATGCGCCGTGTCTTCGATGGGAAAAACCATTTCCTGGCCAAAATCGGCAGCTTCAACAGAGAGATCCACCAACCCCAAGATACCGTCATAGCCGATCAGATCGTGGGCTTGTATTTGAGACTTGGCCATGATTTCACCATCTTGTGACCATTCTTCGTAGGTGACGCCGTAAACACGCCGGGAGGCACCGCATACCAGCGGGCCTGCGGGAACGCGATCTGGGATACCGCCTTGGAGTACTGTTCCGATTCTTTCTAATCCGTTCATGTCATACCTCCTAAATAATGAAAGTTTAATAAAATGTTTTATCCATTTCGCGAAGCATCCTGGGGCTATCCATCAGCCGATATGATTTATCATTTCCTTCACGGCTCCTGCTTCGTGCACACTTAAAATTAATGGGTCGCAATAATCTTTTAGTACGTTGCCTATGCTCTGCAATTCATCATGGTCGATCAAATCGACCCGGCTCACGGCAACCAGGTCAGCGTTTTTCACTTGGCCTAAGAGCAGGGCTTGTCGTTCGGACCAGAGAAATTCGAACAGGGGACCGTCCACCAGCGTGATAAAGGGCCCGGTCTCATAATCGATGTCTCTTAAGCCCATGGCAGCCACATTTCTCAACTCCTGTGTCACCACCATTTCAGAGGGTTCAATAAACAACAGATCCGGGTCAAAATTTCGTTTGAGCTGCTTTTTGAGGTCAACCAGACTGGATGCCAGGGAACATCCCACTCAACCGCCTCGAATGTATTCCAAATTTATACCATGGGCCTTGACAAAATCTGCATCGTAGACGGCTTGGCCCTCTTCGTTGACGATAACGGCGGAGCGTTTGCCTGTCGTACTGAAATGCTCAATCAGCTTTCGAATCAACGTTGTTTTTCCACTCCCCCGGGCACCTGATACACTGACGACGCGCATCTATTTCTCCTGATCCGAATCCTGGTTATCACCCGCGGTAAGCTGCTCTTCGAGCTGTTTTATATAATCTTTTTTTGAAGCTACAAAATCGAACTCGTCGAAATAGGTGTGCTCTTTTTCTTTCACCACGGAGATTCCCCTCTGGTCGGCCATTTCATGCATCCCTTCCAGGGTGGCTGCTTTGACCGCGTCTTCGGGGATGCCCTGGATAATGCTGTTGATGGCGATGTAGAGATCTTTTACGGGTTCGGTCAGGGTTCCGGTGGAATACGATCCGTGCGCTGTGCCGATGGTGTCGGCCTTGATGGTGCCGGCTTCGGTTCTGAGGTGGCATTTGATGTGCCCGATGCAACGGGCGCCTAATTCCATGCATTTGTCCGCAATGGTCAGCATCATCTTTTCCGCCATCCCTTTGACGAAGACCTCGTTCATGGGTTCTTTGCGGCTCAGTTTTGCGGCCACGCCGTAACCGCTGACGCCATGCTGGGTGTAGCAGCCCGGGCCATTCGGGTTGTTCGAATCCATAGGGTTACTCCTTCCAGTCGATGATCCGATCTACCAGGAGATCCAAACCCAGCTCGGAAAAAGAGGACAGGCTTAGAATTTCGGCTTTGGGGTTGTATTCGCGAACACGCCTGGATGCATCCGCCACTTCGGACGCTTCCACGGCATCCACCTTGCTGATGGCGACGATATCGGCATCCTTGATCTGGGTGGTTACCAGTTGGCCCAACATATCCATGTCCAGCAGTTCGGCCGGCCTTGTGGCATCGAACAAAACGATGGCCGGACCCATGCCGATTTTGGCGTCGCGGCCGCCCATTCTGGCTGCCAGTTTTACCTGGTGCGGAACGGCTACGCCGGTGGGCTCCACCAGCACGTGATCCGGGGAAAAATCTTTGTAAAGCCGGTATATGGTTTTGGCAAAAGTGGCGGCGACTTCGCAGCAAATACACCCGCCGCCGATATCTTTGACCTGCATGCCGCTTTCCTCAATCACCTTACCGTCCACCGGAATTTCACCGATTTCGTTTACCACCAACGCCACTTTCCGTTTGCCGTCTTCGGCTATATCGCGGGCGAGTTTTAATATGAGGGTGGTTTTGCCACATCCCAAAAATCCGGCGATCTGAGTTATTTTCATGGCTTTGAAGCCTCCTGGGGAAAAAAGTGATGAATGGCGTAAATTCCGCAGTCTTTGATAAACTATTATCCAATCTATACGGTTTTGCTAGACATCGGCAATCGCCAATCTCCACTGTTTTGATATGGTCAAAACAATGGTCTACATATAGCCGAAAGAGGCTATATGGACTTTGGGTCGTTCCAGTGATGGGGGATGAGCAAAGAAAGGTGATCATGGTTTGGTGGACGTGTATCCCTTTCGGACCGCATATTTGACCAGCTCCGCGGTAGTCAAGATAAATGTTCATATTTTTCAAGAGGTTCAGGCCGTGATTCTTCATGTTCTGGAAAATCAAATCGATAAAGC
>JAJDOH010000128.1 GCA_022340265.1 Deltaproteobacteria bacterium
TTTTTCTGGGCCATGTTCATGTAGAGTTCTTCGTCACCGATTTTCCGGACCGATTCGGAACAACAGCTTTCCTCTTCGCCGATGACACCGAAACTGATGCCGGCGGCTTTAAGCACTTTGACCATGGCTTTGGCGATTTTCTGGCTTCTGGGATCGTAGGCGGAGGTACAGCAAACGAACAGCAGATATTCCGTGTCTTCATCAAATACCGGCACATCCAGACCTTCCATCCATGCGGTCCGCTTTTCCCTGGGTTCGGACCAGGGGTTGCCGTTGCTGCGCACACTTCCGGTGGCCGTCTTCAGAACGCCGGGAATGGTGCCTGCTTCGGCCATCATGCCCCGCATGGCTTTTACCACGTCGATAATGGTGACACCGCGAGGGCATTTCAGCACGCAGGTGTTGCATGTGGTGCAGCCGTATAAGACATCGTCCGATTCGTACCCTTCCACGCCCAACTGCGCCATTCGGATCATTTTTCGAATATTAAAGGGGCCTTCCACAATGCGCCAGGGACAGGATCCCGCGCACATGCCGCATTGCATGCACAGGTTCAGTTTTTCCGCCCCCATGGCGACGAGGGCTTCGTTTACTTCATAAAACGGGGTTAACGCTTCCATTATTCAAATGCTCCTTTCAGCAAGATTCATAGCATCCAATTTTTCAGAAAAGCATGAGATCAAAACAGTCGAATTTTTTTAGCAAATGCTATTATTGATGTCAACAAGGGAATAGTTTCGATTTCAGAAACGATATTTTTGAAAATTGAAGTTTTTCAAAATTCAGAATGTTGACATATTCTCTTGCAAAACTTAAATTAATCGATGTTGACTTAAATAATCCTAAACAGCGCCTTCGGAAGGGGGGCTGCGACAGTTTATATAAATTTAAATCACTTTGTTAAGAAAAATGACCTTCGCAAAGGAGAAATCAAAATATGAAATTTGACAAATTTACATTGAAAGCACAGGAAACCATTCAAAATGCCCAGCAATTGGCCGAAAGATTCGGCAATCAGCAGATAGAGCCGGAACATATCGTAAGGGCCATTTTGGACCAGAAGGAAGGGGTTGTTCCCCCTTTGCTGGGCAAAATTGGTGCAGACCAGAATCAGTTGGCAAGTGCCTTTGAAGCGGCCCTTGAAAAACTGCCGAAGGTTTCCGGCGGAGGCTACAGCCAAGCGTACCTGTCTCAAAGTGCCAAAGCTATGCTGGACCGTGCGTTTGCCGAGGCGGAGCAGGTTAAGGATCAGTTTGTGAGCCTGGAACATATCCTGCTGGCGGCAACGGAGGAAAAACAGGGAGAGGCGGCCCGGCTCCTGGCAGCTTCAGGCGTTACGCGGGATGCCATTTTGAAAGCGCTGGTGGATATTCGGGGTGGACAGCGCATTACCGACCAGAACCCGGAAGACAAATACCAGGCCCTTGAACGGTTCTGCACGGATCTTACGGCTATCGCTTCAAAAGGGAAACTGGATCCTGTTATCGGAAGGGATGACGAAATTAGAAGGATTGTTCAGGTTTTGAGTCGAAGGACCAAGAACAATCCTGTGCTCATAGGAGAACCCGGTGTCGGAAAGACGGCCATTGTGGAAGGGCTTGCCCAGCGCATCATTCAGGGGGATGTTCCGGAAACCTTAAAAGACAAGCAAGTGGTGGCCCTGGACATGGGGGCGCTTATTGCCGGGGCCAAGTACCGGGGAGAGTTTGAGGACCGTTTGAAGGCGGTACTCAAAGAAGTGACGGATGCAGAAGGACAGATTGTTTTATTCATAGATGAGATGCATACCCTGGTGGGTGCGGGTGCCGCGGAAGGGGCCGTGGATGCCTCAAACATGTTGAAACCGGCACTGGCCCGCGGAGAACTGCGGTGCGTGGGCGCCACGACCATCAAGGAATACCGCAAATACATTGAAAAGGATGCCGCTTTCGAACGGCGGTTTCAGCCGGTCATGGTGGAGGAACCCACCGTGGAAGATACCATCAGTATCCTTCGAGGGTTGAAAGAAAAATATGAGGTGCACCACGGTGTGCGCATTAAGGATTCTGCCCTTGTGGCGGCGGCAACACTTTCCAATCGATACATCACGGACCGTTTTCTGCCGGACAAAGCCATTGATTTGATCGATGAGGCCACCAGCCGTCTGCGGATTGAGATCGACAGCATGCCTGCCGAGATCGATGCCATTCAGCGAAAGATCACACAACTGGAGATCGAAAATGAGGCGTTGAAGAAGGAAAAGGACAAAGCTTCCAAAGAGCGGCGTGAGAAAATCAAGGATGAACTGAAAGAGTTAAAATCTCAGACTGAGGAAATGACAAAACACTGGAAGAAAGAAAAAGAGGCCATTCACAAAATTCAGAGCATCAAAGAACGGATGGAAACAACCAAGTCCGAGGCTCAGATTGCGGAGCGGGATGGGGATCTTGCCAGGGCGGCCCAGTTGAAATACGGGCAGCTAGGGGAACTGGAAAAGACCCTGGAGGAAGAGAACAGAAAACTTGAGGAACTTCAGAGCAGCCAGAAAATGCTCAAGGAAGAAGTGGACAGCGAGGATATCGCCGAGGTGGTGGCAAAATGGACCGGCATTCCCGTCTCGCGAATGATGGAGGGAGAAAAGGAAAAGCTCCTGCAGATGGAGGAGCGCCTTTCACAGCGGGTCGTGGGCCAGCGGAAGGCCATCGATGCTGTGGCCAATGCGGTGCGTCGAGCCCGATCGGGACTGCAGGATCCCAACCGGCCCATTGGATCCTTTATTTTCCTGGGGCCCACCGGCGTGGGCAAGACGGAACTGGCCCGCACCCTGGCGCAGTTCCTCTTTGATGATGAGCAATACATGGTTCGTGTGGACATGAGTGAATACATGGAAAAACATTCGGTAGCGCGATTGATCGGTGCGCCTCCGGGGTATGTGGGTTATGAAGAAGGGGGCTATCTGACTGAGGCCATTCGGCGTCACCCCTATTCGGTGGTCCTCTTTGACGAAATCGAAAAAGCCCATCCGGACGTGTTTAATGCGCTGCTTCAGATTCTGGACGACGGTCGTATGACCGATGGCAAGGGGCGAACGGTTGATTTCAAAAACACGGTGCTCATCATGACGTCCAACGTGGGCAGCCACATCATTCAAGAGATGCAGGGGAAAAACAATGAGGAAATGGAAAAGCGGGTGATGGAAGTCCTTCGGGCCACCTTCAAACCCGAGTTTTTAAACCGTATCGATGAGATCGTCACCTTTAATTCCCTGGGACCCGAAGAGATCAAGAAAATTGTGGGGATCCAGATTGGACTTCTGAGCAAACGGCTTGAGGACAACAAAATTACGTTTAAGTTGACCGATGCAACCGAGACATTCCTGGCGGAGAACGGGTTTGATCCTGTCTACGGTGCCCGGCCGCTCAAACGTGCCATACAACATTACATTCAGGATCCCCTGGCCATGAAGATTCTGGAAGGAACGGTGAAAGAGGGTGATCAGATCACCGTGGATATTAAAAACGGAGCGGTCGTCTTTTCCTGAAAACAAAACTGCCCATTGCCTGTGGAAGGCAATGGGCGGCCATTATTATTCTGCGCTCCTTTTTTCAGGCTTGCTACGATGTGACAACCGGCATTCCCATGATGGGCCACAGTACATAGACGGCAAAGGCCACCACCACCATCAAGAGGATGCTGGCGGGGATGCCGTATAGAAAAAACTCGGCGGTGGAGAATTGTTTGGAGTCGTATGCGATGGCATTGGGGGCGGCTCCCACCAGAAGCAGAAAAGGCATGCCCGCGGTGACCAACGAGGCAAAAAGAATGACCTCAGGTGCCACATGGAGATACGGTGCAATGACCAGCGCTACGGGAAGCGATATGGCGATAGCGGCAACATTCATGATAAAGTTGGTCATTATCATCACAAAAAAAGCGATACTCATGACGAAGACAAACCAGGTGGCCTCCTTGAACATGGCCAGCCAGTTAACAGCGAGCCATTTGGCGGCCCCGGTGTCCCACAGACAAAACCCGATGCTCATGGCCCCGCCGAAAAGAAGAATGATATTCCAGGGGATATCTTCGAGATCGTCCACATCCAATATGCCGGTGATAAAAAACAAAATGGTGGACACCAGAATGATAGCGGTCTTGTCGATGGGCTCTAGTGCAGGGATAAATGATCGGAGACTCATGATCAGGATACAGCCGAATACAATGACGGAAGCAATGATCTCTTTTTTGGTAATGGGCCCCAGTTCGGTGTTCAGCAGTTTTGCCCTCTCCCGCAATCCTGGGATCACCTTCTTTTCAGGCTTTAAGAAAACCATGAAGAACCCCCAGAGTAGAAATGTCATGAGCCAGCCGATGGGGAACATGTAATAGCTCAGCTCAAAAAAACTGATGTTCTTGGCCACCACATCGTTATAAAAACCGATGGCAACCGCTCCCCGGGCGGCTCCCAAAAGGGTCACGATGCTGCCGGCGCCGGCCACATAGGCCATGCCCATGAACAGACCCTTTCCGAATTTTGTCTGTTTGTTCCCTTCGCCATAAAGGGCATAAATGGATATGAGTAGAGGATAAATGGTGGCAGCAACAGCCGTGTGGGCCATGATGTGGGTGAGCGCCGCCGTCACAACGAAACAGCCCAAATAGATCATGCTTGTTTTTTCCCCCACGATCATCAGCATCTTGTAAGCCAGCCGTTTGGTCAACCCCACTTTGGTAAAGACCAGACCGATAACAATGGATGCAAAAATAAACATGACGGAAGGCACCATGAAATCCGTAAATGCCACTTTTGCGGGCCGTATCAGAAACATCGCCTGAAGAACGCCGATGGCCAGACTGGTAACCCCGATGGGGACCACCTCAAAGACCCACCATGTACCGGCTAGCAGAAAGACCGCCAGGGCTCCTTTGGCCTCTTTGCTGAGCGCAAAATGTTTACCCATGGGATCAATGGCATCGGGCCAGGGTGGGGAACTGTAGACAATAATAAAGAGAAAAACACCCAGGAGAAGAAAGATAATCTTTGTCCAGTTTATCTTTGATTTTTCGTCGGTTAGTGTGCGGTCATTAGACATGTATTGAACCCTCCGTCTGATTCATCATCCAAGAATTGGTCAAGGCGGAATTATGTTTTGAATTTCCGGATTTGGCATCATAAGCTGCAGGCCGTTTTCATGATCTGAAAAATGGCGTTAAACACGTCCGTCAGCCTCAAAATGCCTAAAATCTTGTCCCCTTTGGTAACCAGAAGAGACTGATGGTGTCCCAACACCAGTTGATGACAGGCCATTTCCAGGGAAGCACCCTCACTGATATATTCACCTTCAGCAGGCTTGTGCATGAAATCCTTCACCTTTATGCCGGCGGCCTTTTTGCAGATGTCAGTGAGAGGCTTCTCCCACAAATAGTTATGTTCCATTATGGACGTAATGAATTGACGGCTCAGACCGAATCTTGACAGAGACTTGATATCTCCCATGTCACCATATTTAGGCTCCAAGGCTCTAATAATATCCAGCTGGCTCAGCTTGCCGACAACTCGTTTTTTAGTATTCAATACCAATACGGCCCGGTGTTTGTACGGTAAGTGTTGGTACTTTTCCTGCGCCTGTTCAAGTGCCAGAACCGCTTCGTAAAGGGTCGCTTTGTCCTGCACAGTGGCATATTCATCAAGCGGCACCATAAGATCTTTTACAGATGTTATTTCCATTATTCACCTTCCTTGAGTTGGTCCATTTAACTGGCGGATCATAGAAATTCCTTTTCTCAAAGTCAAGATTTTCAGGTACGCAAGAGTGATCTTTTGAGCCATTGTTTATCGATATTTGGGGTTGGGATTTGAAAACCATTGAAAACTGAGTCCATAATGATTTATAAAACCGGTAAGCCAAAAACGAAACAGCATTATCGGGAGTTTAAAATTATGTCACAGCATGTGGTGGTTATCGGAGCGGTTGCACTGGGGCCAAAGGCCGCCTGTCGTTTCAAGAGACTTGAACCGGATTCAAAGGTCACCATGGTGGATCAGTCGGATCTTATTTCCTACGGCGGTTGCGGGATTCCCTATTTTGTGTCCGGAGACGTCAGTGATGCAAGCCAGCTGCAGTCAACCAGCTTTCATATGGTTCGGGATGCGAAGTTTTTTAAGAACGTCAAAGACATCAATGTGTTAACCAACACAAAGGTTCGATCCATCGATCGAAATAAGAAGACCGTAACGGTCAAGAATATCATAACCGGGCAGGAAGATGACCTGTCTTACGACCAGCTTGTGCTGGCCACCGGCAGTCGTCCCAAAAGGCTGCCTATTCCCGGTGTTAATCTGAAAGGGATTTTTACGGTGTCGAACCTCAATGAAGCCATGGCGATCAAGCAAGGGCTTGCCCATGGTGAGGTCGAAAAAGCAGTTGTGATTGGGGCCGGCGCTATCGGGCTCGAAATGGCCGAAGCCATGGCAGACCTGTGGGGAATTGAGACCACGGTGATCGAGGTCTCTGATCAGATTTTGCCCGGCATCATCAGCCCAAACATGGCCCGTATGGCCCAGTGTCACCTGGAAGAAAACGATATTATCGTTCGATTGGACGAGAAGGTCCAGCAATTTCATGGAACGGATCGCGTAAAAAGAGTTACCACCGACAAAGGGATCATTGATACGGATATGGTGATCATGGCGGTTGGGGTTGCGCCGAACGGCGATCTGGCCAAAGCGGCCGGCCTGGAGGTTTCACAAAGTGGTGCTATCGTGGTGAACGATCGGATGCAGACGTCCGATCCTTATATTTATTCCGGGGGTGATTGCGTGGAAATTCCCAATCTCCTGACCGGAAAACCGGGCTATTTTCCATCCGGATCTTTGGCCAACCGGCAGGGGCGGGTAATCGGTACCAATCTGGCAGGGGGAAATGCCAGGTTTGAAGGCGCCGTTGGAACTTTCATTATCAAAGCCTTTGAAATGTCCCTTGCCAGCGCGGGGTTGAGCCTTGGGAGAGCGAAAGCAGAAGGGTGGGATGCGTTGAGCGTCTTTGTTTCACAGTTTGACAGGGCGCACTTCTATCCGGAAAAAGGGCTCATGTACATGGAGCTTATTGTGGATCGGAAAACAGAGAAAGTTCTGGGTGTTCAAGGGCTCGGCGGTGTGACGGACGCTGTCTTCGCCAGAGTCAATGCTGTTGCGGCCATTTTGAAATACGGCGCTACCGTCGCTGATATCGGCAATCTTGAACTCCTCTATGCCCCACCCTTTTCAGCGGCCATGGACATTGTAAACGCTCTTGGGAATACGGCTGAAAATGTGTTAAGGGGAAAAAACAAACTCATTGATGTCGATCAGTTTGCACAATGGTGGCGGGACAGGGAAGGGAGTGATGCGGTTTTTCTGGATTGTCGAGGTTGGGGAAATGCCAAGCCTGTTTCGGAAAAGTATCCCGATGATTGGAAAAGCATCCCTCAAGATGAACTCAAAAAACGCATGGACGAGGTCCCCAGAGACAAGCCCGTGGTTCTCATCTGTAATACCGGTGTCCGTTCTTACGAAGCGCAGTTGAACCTGAAACAGAAAGGCATTACCAATACATATAATCTCCAGGGGGGCATGGCCACGGTTAAGAAGTGGGGATTGGATCTTTAACCAATAGAGGAGGTATCGGCATATGGATTTCAGCATTATGCAAAAGGCGCTAAAGGACTGTTCCCTGTTTCAAGGCATGGATGATGGTCAGCTCGGCCTTCTGGCCATGAATGCCGAGGCGAGAGAGTTTGGAACAGACGATACTGTTTACGGGCAGGGAGATGATGCTGACGGTTCCTTTGCTTTGATTGTTTCGGGCAGACTGGAGGTGACCACCCAGCAGGGCTATGTGTTGAAGACCCTCAGTGCAGGTGAAATTATCGGTGAAGTGGGTACCATCAGCCAGCAGGGAAAACGCACTGTGACCTTGAAAGCGGTTGAACCGGCGACCCTGCTGCAATGGAAACTTCAGGATATCGGCAATACATCTCCATCCCTTATGAAAAAACTCAAGGATCTGGCATGGCGTCGAATCAAAGACTTCAATGAATAGGGAAGAAATACCAACTTGCATTGCAAAAGATGCTCTGCTATTCTGTTCGCAAATGAATAAAATGATCGCTTTTTTCAGCTGAAAGGGGGTGAATTTTATAGGCTACCAGCGTTTCTCCGGTCAAAAACTTTGATAATGAAAAAGGAGGGTTACCATGGGAAGTACATACAAACTTATTGAGTTGGTGGGTACCAGTGATCAATCGTGGGAAGATGCTGCAAAAACCGCAATCCAGACAGCAGGCGAAAGTCTCAAGGATCTACGGGTAGCTGAAGTGACCAAGTTGGATTTAACCATCGAAAACGGAAAGGTAACCTCGTTTAGAACACGATTAAGTGTTTCATTCAAATACGTCAAGTAGCGTATGGGATGACCAAAGACCCTTTGCGTATAGTTCCCGTTTTTGCCGCAGACTATCCGAGGAGCATCGCTGAACATGGCCAGAAACAGACTGACGGTACTCGATCAAATTGCGGCGTCGGATAAGGTCCGAAAAAAGATCATAGACGCTGCAAGCGCCCTTTATGCAAAAAAGGGTTTCGGTGCTACTTCCATACAGGAAATCTCGGAAGCCGCCAATGTCGCCCTTCCTGTGACCTACCACTTTGTCAAGAAGAAATCCGGAATCATGCGGCTCATTATGGAAGATGTGCTGAACATTTTTCAGGAGAGTCTGCTCAAGGAGATCCAAGACATTGCTGAACCTGTAGAGAAATTGGCCATTGCAGTCATTCTCTACCTCAGGGTGCTGGACCGGCAGCGCGAAAAGGTACTGCTGATTTATCAGAAGTCCGGTTCGCTGGACAGGGATTCAAAAAAGCGCATCATGGCGCTTGAGGTGGAAGTCAGTGAGATTTTTTCAGCGATCATCAAGGAAGGGATTGCGCAGGGGGTCTTTAAAACGGTTGACGTTGATCTCATGGCATACAACATTATTATATTATCGCAAATGTGGATATTGAAGCACTGGCATTTTAAGAAACGTTTGACACTGGATAAATATATTGACAGCCAGCTGTCGACCATCATGGATGCGCTGGGGGCAACGCATTGATTTAACGCTTACGGCCGCCGGTTTCCGGTTCATTTCCTTTCCTCAAAACCAAGAGGCTCCTTCTTGATTTCGTAGCTTTTATGGTGTAGGGCCTTATGTCCTCAATGAATAGATCTTTCTTTTTCAAGATCGGTTGACATTCGATCAGAATTTCCTCGAAGCGTTTTCCAAGAAATGCAATCATCAGACCGTCATTCCCCAGATAGGGTGTACACCAATTGATGAGTTTCGGCAAAGGCGCCATGGCCCTGGAAGTGATAATGTCGACCTTTTTGAATGGCAGAGGCTCGGAAGGGGTATCAATCCGTTCTCTAACGACCGCTATCTCTTTCAACCTGCAACGCCGGATGATGTGCTTCAAAAAACTCCCTTTTTTTGAGTTGGGCTCCAATAGCAAAAATTTCAGTTTCGGTTTGCAGATCTTGAGAGGTATGGCGGGAAAACCGGCCCCAGAGCCCACATCGAGGCATAGGCCCGTGTGAGGGAGGAAGGGGAGCGGCATGAGAGAATCGGCGACCAGTTCATCCAGAATGCGCTTGCCGGACGATAGCCCTGTCAGGTTCATGCGCCGGTTCCAGGCATCGAGCTCCTTTATAAAAATCAAAAGGAGGTTCTTTTGTTCTAAAGAAAGCGCGTTTTCAACTTTTTCAAAACAAATTTCTTCGCCCCTCATTTTTTTCATGACTTATGCGTCTGGATTTTTAATTTCACTGAAAAACCTTTGCGGCTTTGCGTGAGACCTTATCCGGCGTTGGGAAACACGCTAGATGACGACCCGTCTTTTGATAATCTTAACCGCTTCCTCAGGTGATTCCACGATCTGAAAAATATCAAGGTCTGACTCCGCGATGGTCTTTTCCCTTATCAATACCTCTTTAATCCAGTCAATGAGACCACCCCAGTAGCTGGAACCCACCAATATGACGGGGAAATGCCGAATTCTTTTGGTTTGAATAAGGGTCAGTGATTCAAAAAGCTCATCAAGGGTGCCGAACCCTCCGGGCATAATAATATAGGCAACGGCATATTTGACAAACATGACTTTACGAATGAAGAAATACTTGAAGCTCAGGCGAAGGTTGGCATATTTATTCGGTTGCTGTTCATTTGGCAGCTCTATATGAAGGCCAACCGACTTTCCTTTTGCCTTGGCGGCGCCCAGGTTGGCGGCTTCCATCACGCCGGGGCCTCCGCCGGAAATGACGTTGAAGCCGCTTTCCACCAGAAGTTGTGCGGCTGTAACGGTTTTCTTGTAAACATCGCTTTCAGGGGCGATTCGTGAAGACCCAAAAATGCTGACCGCGGGATAGGCTTCCGGCATTTCTTCAAAACCCCTTACGAATTCAGAAATGATTTGAAACATACGCCAGGATTCATTCAAGTTCAGATCATCGACGATATACTGGTTATCCTTCATGTGATAGGTCCTTTCTTTTCAGTTGCTGTTTAACA
>JAJDOH010000149.1 GCA_022340265.1 Deltaproteobacteria bacterium
TGTTGGATTTTTCTAAGTGCCTTGGTGGAGGCGGTGTTGCAGGCAAGGATAATCAAAACACATCCTTTGCTGAACAAAAAACGTACTGCTTGCCGGGTATAATTGTAAATGACCTCCTGGCTCTTGTTACCATATGGGGTGCGGGCACTGTCCCCCAGATAGAGATAATCGTATTCCGGGAGCGATTTCAAAAACGCTCCCAAAATGGTGAGTCCACCGAATCCTGAATCAAAAACGCCGATCATGTTGCGATTGCCTCCGGTCAATAATCAAACAGCGTAATGGGTTATCAACAGAGGTTTCCCCCCGACGACCCGGATCTGTCAAGCAAAAAATTGTCTGCAGCATCTTTGAAGACGCTCCCTTCCATGAACGGTTTTCTGCGAGGGCTTGACATATCAAAATTTAGGCCCATTTTATTAGGGAAAAATATTTCTGAAACACTTAAATAATATAGAAGAGGACATTAAAGAGGTGATTGTATGGACGGAAAACAGGAAACCCACCAATTTAAGACGGAAATTCAGCAGATACTCAACCTTATAATCAATTCCTTATATTCCAACCGGGACATCTTTTTGAGGGAATTGATTTCAAATTCGTCGGATGCCATTGACCGGCTGCGGTTTAAGGCCCAAACCGATGCGGATATTCTGGGTGACGACACGGAGTATTTCATTCGAATCACCCCGGACAAGGAAAAAAAGACCCTTGAGATTTCAGACAACGGTATCGGTATGACCTATGATGAAGTGATGGAAAATATCGGTACCATCGCCAAAAGCGGCACATCGGCCTTTCTGGAAGCCTTTGAAAATTCCAAGAATGGGGATACGCTGGCACCTGATCTCATCGGTAAATTCGGCGTTGGCTTCTACAGTGCTTTCATTGTAGCCGACAATATAACGCTGACCAGCAAGGCTGCCGGTTCGGACGCCGGCGTTCGCTGGGAGTCCAAAGGAGACGGTTCCTATACCATTGAAGAGGTGAAACAGGAAAAGCGGGGAACCACCATTCTGCTTGCGCTAAAAGAGCCCGAGGAGAAGGAGGATGATGATTATACGGATGAATGGGTGATTCGACAGACCGTTAAGAAGCATTCGGATTTTGTAAGATATCCCATTTTGATGGAAGTGGACACAACCGAAGATATTCCCGAAGCGGAACAGGTGAAGGATAAGGACGGCAAAGCCACTTCAACCACACGGAAAGTGAGGAAAGACGAAACCCTCAATTCCATGAAAGCCATCTGGACCCGGCCCAAAAGCGAAATCAAGGAGGAGGAGTACAGCGAATTTTACAAGCACATCAGCCATGATTGGAACGATCCCCTTTCCCATATCCATGTGAAGCTGGAAGGGGTTGTGGAATACACCATGCTGCTCTACATTCCGGAAAAAGTCCCATTTGATTTTTTCATGGTGGAACGAAAACACGGTATCAGGCTTTTTTCAAGGCGTGTGTTCATCATGGAGAACTGCAAGGACCTCATTCCCGACTACCTGCGCTTTGTCAAGGGTGTCGTGGATGCCATGGACCTGAATCTGAATGTCAGCCGTGAAATATTGCAGCAGGACAAGATGGTGCGCAATATTCGCAAGAACATCATCAAGAACGTGCTGACCCATCTCTCTGAGATGGACAAGGAAACGTACGAAAAATTTTTTGATGCTTTCGGTATGGTGCTCAAAGAGGGTATTCATTCTGATTGGGACAACAAGGACAAGATTGCGGATCTCGCGCGTTACAAGACCACCAAATCGGATGGCGCGTATGTGTCCCTCAAGGATTATGTAATCCGTATGAAACCGGATCAGAAAGAGATCTACTACATTACCGGGGAAAGTATGAGCACTTTGATCAATAGCCCCCACCTGGAAAAGCTGAAAGACAAGGACTACGAAGTGCTGCTCATGACCGACCCCATCGACGAATGGGTGGTCCAGGCCCTTACGGAGTACGAGAAAAAACCCCTGGTGAGCGCTGAAAAAGGGGATTTGAAAATCGATGATAAAAAGGAAGAAAACAAAGCAAAAGAACTGAATTCACTTTTTGAATTCATCAAGACCGAGCTGACGGATAAAATCAAAGAGGTTCGTGCGTCAACGCGACTCAAAGATTCCGTCGCATGCCTTTCCAGCGATGAAGGAGAGATGAGCGCCTACATGGAAAAAATCATGAAGGCTACCGGAAATGCCGGTCCCGATGCAAAACGGGTTCTTGAGCTGAATGCGGAACACCCGGCCATTACCAAAATGAAGGAACTCTTTGAAAAGGACAAGAAAGACATGCGGTTGAAAGATTACAGCCAACTGCTATTTGATATGGCGGTAATCGGCGAGGGCGGTAAAATCGAAAACCCTTCCCGCTTCAACAAGCAAGTGGGTGAACTGCTTTCAGGCGCCATCTAAATCCTCTTGATTCATTTGCGCCGACAAGACGGCCGTCTTTTTTATTAAGGACGGCCGTTTTTTATGAGTTGGTCAGGATCATTGGAGCTTGGATCTCTATAAACGCTTGACAGCATTTGGATAGCGATTACAATAGCTATTCGGGTATATATAAGGATGGGGAGAATCTTATGCGTACTGTTCAAATGACCCTTGATGACGACCTTGTCGATGCCGTAGATAGTATTGTCAAGGAAATGAAAACCACTCGTTCAGCATTCACACGCGTCGCGCTGCGGGAAGCCATTGAAAATAGGAAAACCAGAATGCTGGAGGAAGAACATCGAAAAGGGTATGAAGCGCATCCTGTTGCCCGTGATGAATTCAGCCTTTGGGAAAATGAGCAGGACTGGGGGGACCAATGAAAAGGGGCGAAATCCGGTGGTATAAACTTCAATCTCCCGATAAAAAACGTCCTGTACTGATTCTTACACGGGATTCAATATTGGAGTATCTGGGGGAAGTAACAATTGCACCCGTTACCACCACCATCAGACAAATTTCAAGTGAAGTCTTTTTATCCAAGGATGATGGGATGCCAAGAGACTGCGTGATTAATTTTGATCATATCCAGACAGTTTCAAAAGGGAAAATCGGATCTCTCATCGCGACAATTTCATCGGACAAACGCAAACAGGTCCGAGATGCGATCTTATTTGCCCTTAATCTGTGAATGTGATTTTGATGGCATGACTCATGGCCTGAAGAAACATCCGGTTGAAGAAAACCGCGACACCACGGGAGAGGTTACCCTCGAAAGCGACATGCTGACCCAGACCATGAAACTGAAACGCTGAAATGTGCTGGAGCGTTACATGCCGGAGATTGAATCCCTTTGTGTCGGCTGAAATGGGGTCAAAATGAAAAATATGAAGACAATTGCTGATCAAATTTTGGAGATTTTGGAAGAATCGGGTGTGGAGGTTCTTTTCGGGATACCCAGCATTCACAACATTGGATTGTACGAAGCTTTACGGAAAACCCCTGGCATGAAACACATCCTTTGCCGGCACGAAAGCACCGCAACCCACATGGCGGACGGCTATGCCAGGGAGAGCGGCAAAATCGGGGTGGTTATCACTTCAACAGGCCCTGGCGCAGGATACACCGTTCCAGCGCTTCAGGAGGCTTTCGGCAGCAGTGTGCCGCTGCTGGTGATCGCCACCAACATCCCGTCCAGTAAAATTGGAAAAGGATCGGGAGCGCTTCACGAATTGGAGAATCAGGAGGAAATTTTCAGAAATATTACCAAAGCAATATACGTGGTTCGCAGTGTATCGGATGTGGCATGCCAGACGCGAAAAGCGATCGAGGCTGCTCAAACTGGAAGACCCGGACCTGTTTATCTTGAAATACCGACCGATTTGTTCAACCGCGAAGTCGGGCCAACAAATCAGGCCCGGCATGAGATTACCTCGAGATCGGTGCCTTTACCGGACCTGAGGCAGGCGATTGCCCTTCTTCAAGAGGCAGAAAATCCGCTGATTTTAACGGGACCCGCGGCCTTGAGAGCGGGACTTTCAAAGGAGATTATTACTCTCGCCGAGACCCTGGCTGCTCCCGTTCTGTTCAGCCCCGGGGCGCGGGGCATGGTCCCCGATGATCAACCATTTGCGTTGGGCAATGGTGCACGGCGGGGCGTCATTCGTGAAACCGTTGCCTCTGCCGACCTTGCCCTGGCTGTGGGAACCCGGCTAAGAGAAGTGGATGGCAAAAGAAGGGGACTTTGGCTGCCCCGGCTCATCCACATGGAATGGGACAATCAGTGGATCGGGAAAAACTTCCAGGCGGAAATAGCGCTTACCGGGGACCTGGTGCAGGTGGTGCGAGCGCTGATAAAAAGAATCGGCCCTCTGCCGCGAGCGGAAAAGCGACGGGGACGCATAGGGGAAATCATCATCAGAAGAGATAGGGAGGCGGATCGAATTGCAGGGGTGCAACCTGAGTTGGCCTATCTGCATGTTATTCGAAGTGTTATGCCCCGGGAGAGCACCCTTGTTGTTGATAATACCCAACTGGGCTACTGGTCGGAATATTTCTACCCTTCCTATGTTCCCGGCGGATGGATGGGTGCCAAGGGGTCCGCTATCATCGGATTTGCATTTGCTGCGGCCATGGGCGCCAAAATCGCTGCTCCTGATAAGCCGGTTGTTTCGTTAATTGGCGACGGCGGTTTCCTTTACAGTACCCAGGAACTGGCCACCTGTGTCAGGCACGGCATTGGTTTTCCGTTGATTGTTGTTAACAGCCGATCCTATGGGATCATCGGGTATTTGCAGAAAAAATTTTACCGGCAGGAACATGAAACCCGGCTGAAAAATCCCGATTTTGTTCGTTTGGCTGAAGCATACGGCATCAAAGGATGCCGGGTAACCTCCCCGGCGGAGCTGGAAGAGGCTCTGGAGGAGGCGCTTTCTTCAGGGGAAATGCGGTTGATCGAACTTATGGAGCAATTCCCCGAACCGCCTTTTGACAAATATTGACAGCAAATATCCACACCGTTCCAACGCGCATTTTTCGTAAACTGCCTGTGGGGATTTCCAAAGCCCCTTATTGCCTTTTCTTATTTCGCATTGGCCAGGGGAGTTGGAGATTTCGCTATCCTTCACGCTTATTCATCCCGCTGGAATACGGTTGGATTTTATGGTATGCATATTTCTTTCGCCGAAGTGAATAGCGACTGAAAACGACTTGCGACATAAATGACGAACATTTTGAAACCCCAATAGTGAATGATTGCAGTATGTTTTAACAGGAGAGGCGAGACATGGCACAGGATAAGAAATACTGGAATGAAGAAATGGAGACATTGCCACCGGAAAGGTTCGCCGGAATCCAGGAAGAGCGTCTGATGGCGCAACTGGATTATGTGTGGCAACACTCTTTGCTATATCAGGAAAAGTATGGCGAAGCAGGCATTGAGCGCGGCGATATCAAGACCCTTTCGGATCTTAATAAGATCCCCTTTACGGAAAAATACGAAATACGGGAAAGTCTCGCATCTTTGCCACCTTTGGGCAAACACGCCTGCGTTGATATGGCGGATGTCATCCGGATTTACTCCACCAGCGGCACCACCGGTAACCCCACCTATATCGCGCTCACATCCCACGACAGGGATGTGTGGGCTGAAGGGGCCATGCGGGCCATGTGGACCTGCGGTATGCGGCCGAAACACATCGTGCCGCTTCCCATCGGGACCTTTTTTATCGCCGCCTCCTATGGCGAAGCCATTGAGAGGCTGGGGGCCACCCTGGTGCCGGTGGGAATCGGTGCAACGGACCGGTTTCTGGGAGCCGTCAGAAACCTGGGTGCCGATTATGTGCTGTCAACGGCCTCATTCCCCCTCTACTTGATCAATTACTGTGAAAAAAAGGGGATTGATGCATCGGCTTTGGGTATCAGGGGCTTTATGCTGGGCGGCGAGCCGGGCGGCGGTATTCCCCATATCCGCCGGAAGATTGAAAACGCATTCGGCGCCACGGTTCAGGAATGCATGGGGAACGGCGATATGTTGGGGCTCATGTGGGGGGAATGCGAGCATAAAAAGGGCATGCATTTCATCGGCCAGGGCATTGTGCATCCTGAGGTGATTGATCCGGAAACAGGGGAAGTTCTGGAAATCAGGGAAGGTCTCACCGGGGAACTGGTCTACACGTCTCTGGACCGGAAATCTCAGCCGCTGATGCGTTTCAGGACGCGGGACCATATACTTGTGACGCAGACCCGTTGCGATTGTGGCCGAACCGGTTTTTGCGTCAAATGCATCGGCCGAACCGATGACATGCTGATCGTATCGGGTGTAAATGTGTATCCGTCCGCCATCCGGGATGTGGTAGGGACGCTCTTGCCCAGGGTCACCGGCGAAATTCTCATTCAGTTGCGGGAGCCTCCCCCGTCCGCAACCCCACCGCTGAGAATAAAGGTGGAACACGGCGATGATCCGGGAGATCTTGCGCTCCTTAAAAAAGATATTGAAAACAGGGTGCGTGAAAAACTGATATTCAGCTCTTCCGTGGAATTGGTGCCACCCGGGACCCTGCCTAAATTTGAATATAAAGCAAAACTAGTGGAATTCGCCCATGAAAAGTGAACAGTTCTAAAAACGGTTGACAAATGATATTTGTGGAAAGTATCCTTGCTACGGAAACTTTCCGTCTCTTTCAGAGCGTACTTCGCAAATTCAAAAACCTTTCCGAAGGAGTCGTCTATTATGGTCGAAAAATCCGATATAAGAGTCCTGCTCATTGATGATGAAGAAACCCTTGTGGAGTATCTCTCGAAGCGTCTTTTGAGGGAGGGGTACACTGTGAAAGCCACTTTTTCAGGCGAAGAAGCGGTTGAAGTTGCCAGTAAAGAGGATTTTGATGTGGCTGTTGTAGACCTGAAGATGCCGGGGATGGACGGGGTTGAGACCCAGAAAAAGCTCAAAAAGATACAGCCTTTTCTTCAGAGTATTGTTCTAACGGGTCATGGAACCATCGATACGGCGCTGGAAAGTGGAAAAGAAGATGCCTTTAAATATCTGTTGAAGCCCATTGAATATGATAATCTGTTGGAGACTATCAATGAGGCTTATGAATTTAAGACGCAGTTGCAAAATGCCAAATTCAAGGAAGAAGTGGAGGAAATCTACCGCTCGGGGCTCGGTGCCAGAGGTATCAAAAAGGCCATGAACAAACTGCGCAAGATTTATGGAATCGAATGAGGTAATTCAAGCAAAACTGAAAGAAACGGCTGAAGCCCTTTCGGAACAGAAAGAGGTGCTTCATCAGACCAGTGGCTTTCTGGAAAGCGTTCTGGAAAATTCGAAAGATATCATTTTCAGAACAAATTCAGATGGTGCACTGGTTTTTTTTGGCAAGGGGGGAGAATCGGCCTTGGGCTATGTATGGGAGGAATTGTCCGGCAGCGACATCAAAGATCTGGCCGAGAAGCCCCCTGATTTAGAAAGCCTGGTTAATACCTGTATTAAGGATAAAGAGGTTATCCGTAAAGAAATCACGTTTCGGCACAAAAACGGCAGCGCCGTTCATTGTCGCATGGTCCTGTTACCTTTGACCAACACCCGTGAAGAGGTCATCGGTATGACGGGCGTGTGTCGGGATATCACCGCCTGGCGGAAGTTCAAGGCGGATCTCATTCGGGTGGATCGTTTGGCGGAGGTGGGGCGTATCGCTTCGGGAATCGTCCATGAACTGAACAATCCCGTGGCAGTGATCGGTGAAATTGCGGGCTGGATCGGAGCGGTTGTCAGCGACGCGGAAGGGCTCGATGAGGAAGACCGTGAAGAGCTCAAGACCTCGGTGCGGCATATCGGCGAGCAGACCAAAAGGTGTCGCAATATTACCGGGCAGCTGCTCAGTTTTGTGAGAGAATCCAAACTGACCACCACTTCACTGGATGCCCATGAGCTTTTGAAGGAGACGGTCGATTTATTGACCCCCGAATTGAAATTTACGGATGTTGAAATTGTTTACAATTTCGTACAAGGAACTGTTTTTATCGATTCCGACAAGCAATTGCTGGAGCAGGTTTTTGTGAATTTCATATCCAATGCGGTTTATGCCGTGAAGGAAAAGGGGGATAAGAGAGGCCGAATAACACTTGAAACCTATTTGGATGACACCGGAAAATCTCCCATGGTGGAAATCAAAATTTCCGACACAGGTGTCGGTATCTCCAGGGCTGATCAGAAAAAAATCTATGAATACTTTTTTACAACCAAACCACCCGGCAAAGGGACGGGCCTGGGCCTGCCCATCAGCCGGGACATCATCAAGAATTTAGGAGGGAGCCTCTCGTTTGAAAGCGAGCCGGGGGAGGGTACGACCTTTAACATCCGACTACCGGTTTCCTGAACATTTCATATTAGCCAGACAGGATCATATTATTCGCTTGTTAATTGTGACCATCGCTTGAAGATATTTATAGAGAAGGGGGTCATTTTTGAAAGAGCATTTGTCAGAGGAAAAATCTTTCGAACCTGTCAACGCCTTTGGCGAGAGATCCGTCATCCCGTCCGAACAGCCCGCCCCAAGACCTATTTTTTCACGTATCATGACTTTCATCGCCCTGTTATGCCTCTGGGTGATTTTATCCGGAAGATTCGATCTGTTTCACCTGAGCCTGGGTGTCATTTCCTGTGCGCTCGTGAGTATTTTTTCGGGTGATCTTCTGTTTCCTGAATCAAGAACGGGAGGTCTGTTTCGGCAGACAGTGCAGGTGATTAACTATGTGCCATGGCTCCTGTATCAGGTGATCCTGGCGAACCTTCATGTCCTGTATCTGGTGTTTCATCCACGAATGATGGATTTGATCGATCCCCAGATCATTCGATTCGACAGCAAACTTAAAAAAGAGATTTCCCTGGTGACCTTTGCCAACTCCATTACCCTGACCCCCGGCACCATCACCATGTATGTCTCGGTGAAAGGTGCCTTTCAAGTGCATGCCATTGACAAGGCTTCCGGAGACCCCCTTCCAGGTGAAATGGAAAGAAGGATTGCAAAGGCTTTCGAGGACGAATGATGGTGAATGTTTTTCTATATACGGGTCTTTTTTTGTGTGTGCTGATGGTTGCTTCACTGTACCGGTCGGTCTTCGGTCCCACCATTCTTGACCGCCTGATCGGGGTCAATGCCATCGGCAGCAAGACCGTTATTCTCCTCCTTTTAATCGGGCTGGTTTATGAACGCCTGGACATGTTTGTAGATATTGCCCTGGCCTACGCGCTGCTCAATTTTGTGGCCGTCCTGGCGGCGTCCAGGTATTTCCAGAAACGCAAAGGGTTGTATGAAGAGCCGCCTTATAAGTGAAGCAAGTGAAGGGGGCGGTTGCGAGCGGTTCGTGCTCAGTGAGGATGTCAGAGATGATGGATGTGATTGTCATATTGCTGCTCATCTGCGGGCTGGTGTTTTTTACCGGTGGCGCCGTTGGAATTCTTCGTTTTCCGGATTTTTATACAAGGCTCCATCCGGCCGGTAAGATGGATACACTGGGGTCTTTACTCATGGTGCTGGCCGTAGCGCTTTACAACCTCCATGATTTTTCTTGGGCTGCCGTTCTCACCAGCCTCAAAATCCTTCTAATTGTGCTTTTCATTTTCATTCTGAATCCCACGGCCACCCATGCCATTGTTGATGCGGGGTTCAGGGCGGGAATGCGGCCCTGGACAAAAAAGGACAGGGGGAAATAGGTTATGATCTGGGAACTGGATCTGGTCATCCTGATTCTGGTGATTATTGCGGCCATCGGTGCCATCCAGGTGAAAGACCTGCTGGGTTGTGCCATTTTGTTCGGGGCCTACAGCTTTCTCATGTGTCTGCTCTGGGCTATCATGGGGGCGGTGGATGTGTCGTTTACGGAAGCATCGGTCGGGGCGGGCGTCAGTACCGTTTTTTTCGTGGCCGCCGTATTTCGAACCACTCGGAGGACGAAAGATTGAAGGCGATTGGTTTGATCATCGTTGTTCTGGTCGGGATGCTTCTGCTCTATTCCACGGAGGACTTTCCCACCTGGGGAGATCCCGAATCGCCTGCGAGTGTTCATGTGGCCGCCTATCATCTGAAAAAATCCATGGAGGAGACTTCCGTTCCCAACGTGGTGACGGCCGTGCTCGCCGATTACCGCGGTTATGATACCATGTTCGAAACCAGTGTTATTTTCTGCGCGGGCCTGGGATGTTTTGTTTTGCTGCGGTTGTTCAGGAAACGGGACGATGACAGTTATTATCGCCATGTATCCACTGGTATCACTCTGCACATTAAGAAGGGCAGAATTCCCGATGCCTCCAGCGAGTTTGAACGGATCGATACCCTCTGGACGCCCTACGATCTGATCGTCAAGAATGTCTGCAGGATTCTGGCACCTTTTGTCCAACTTTTTGCGCTCTATGTGATTGCCCACGGGCATCACAGTCCCGGCGGCGGTTTTCAGGGGGGTGTCATTCTGGGGGCGAGCGTGATCCTTATCGCCATCAGCCACGACATGCGTACCGCTATCGGGCGCATCAGTGAAAAGACCGTTCATATCCTCATGGCCGTGGGGGTGCTGATCTATTCGGGGACCGGCGCTCTCTGCATCCTTCTGGGGCGGAATTTCCTGGATTATGCGGCCCTCAGCCGGATCCTGTTCACCGATAAGATCGAAGCCCGTTCATTGGGTATATTTGGTGTTGAAGTGGGTGTGGGAATTACAGTGATGGCGGTCATGATTTCCATTTATAACAACCTGAGTTCGGAAGGCCGGCAGGATGAGGGACTATAGAAAATGAGCGATTTGGCGGTGGCCATCCTGGGAAAATACAATTACTGGCTGTGTATCATTTTGATGATGATCGGCATTTACGCCATGATTGCCAAGAAAAATCTCATCAAGAAGCTGGTGGGGATGAATATTTTCCAAACCTCCATTATCCTTTTTTACGTGTCCATCGGGTGCAAAAAAGGGGGGACGATTCCCATCCTGGAACACGGCCCCGGTCATCATGTGGTGGACCCGGCCCACTATATCAATCCACTGCCTCACGTGCTGATGCTGACGGCCATTGTGGTTTCCGTATCCACCTTCGGGGTGGCCCTGGCGCTGGCCCTTAAAATCTACCGCAAACACAAAACCCTTGAGGAAGATGAAATCCTCATGCAGATGAGGTCGGAATGAGCCACCACTATCCCGTACTGATTGTTACCCTGCCGCTGTTGTTTGCCTTTGTGGTCAGCGGAGTGGCCTGGGTGAAAAGATCGCTTTGCTTTCCTCTGACGGTGGTGGGAATGGGGCTCTCAGCCTGGTTTTCAATATGTCTGCTGGGAGAGGTGGCCACAACCGGTCTGGTGGAATACCGACTGGGGGGGTGGGCCATGCCCTGGGGTATCGGTTATCGGGTGGATACCTTAAACGGTCTGGTGGTTGCGGTGGTAACGGTCCTGGCGTTTATCAACCTGATCGCCACCCGCAAAAGCGTG
Source organism: Deltaproteobacteria bacterium (assembly GCA_022340265.1). Classification (GTDB taxonomy): domain Bacteria; phylum Desulfobacterota; class DSM-4660; order Desulfatiglandales; family Desulfatiglandaceae; genus NaphS2. The sequence goes on from JAJDOH010000149.1 coordinate 11,414, forward strand.
GCTGAGGAAACGCCTAAAAAAATGGGGGCTTTCTACAGCCTTTATTTGCTTTTCATTGTGGGGCTTACGGGTATTCTGGTGACGGGAGACCTGTTTAACCTCTATGTTTTGCTGGAAGTTGCATCCCTCACCAGTTATGCCCTCATCGGCATGGGATCCGGGCGTGCGCCCATGTCGGCGCTGAATTATCTCTTTGTGGGCACCCTGGGCGGATGTTTCTATCTGTTGGGGGTGGGTTATCTGTATATCATGACAGGATCCCTCAATATGGCGGATGTGGCGACCCTTCTGCCACCCCTGTTTAACAGCAGTGCCATTGTCATGGCGTTCATCTTCTGCATGGCGGGGGTGAGTATCAAGATGGCTTTTTTCCCTCTCCACATGTGGCTTCCCAATGCCTACGGAAATGCACCGACGGCTGCCGGAAGTCTGATTGCGCCGCTGATGACAAAGGTCATGGTCTATGTGTTCATCCGACTTATGCTCACCATCTTCTCCGTGGATTTTGCCTTTGTGATTCTCAAAATGGGAGCTCCCATGGTGTGGATGTCGAGTCTGGCCATCGTGGCGGGAGCTGTGTTTGCCCTGGCTCAGAAGAACCTCAAAAGGATGTTCTGTTATATTATCGTCTCTGAAATCGGATACATGATGGGCGGTGCCTGGCTGGGGAACCATGCCGGCATGACCGGTGCCATCCTTCACATTTTTAATGATGCCATCATGACCCTTTGTCTGTTTCTATGTGCCGGTAGCATCTATTACCGCACCCATGGACTGGAACTGGATCGTCTAAAGGGATTGTTCCGGAAAATGCCGGTGACCATGGCCTGTTTTGTGGCCGGTGCATTGAGCATCATCGGGGTACCGCCCACCTGTGGTTTTTTCAGCAAATGGTACCTCATATCAGGAGGACTGCAGGCCGGACAATACGAGTTTGTGGCGGCACTGGTGTTCAGCTCTCTGGTAAACGCCGTTCTTTTTTTCAGAGTCATTGAGATTAGTTATTACGGGGATTTTGAAACGCATCACGGACATGGTTCGTCCGGTGCCGCGGTCATGGAATCGCCCGCAAGCATGCTGGTGCCGTTGATTATTGTTTCCATCGGTCTGATCGTGGTGGGGCTCTACACCGGTGGTATTGTGAACCATCTGATTCGTCCCATTGTGCTAAAAGCAGGGTTTTTGGGCTGATTCATGGAAACCATTCAATCCATAAAGCCTCTTATCGCGGTGCTGGTCTCCATCTGCGTGGTTCCGCTATTGGTGTTGAGCAAGCGCCCCAATATGCGGGAAACCTGGACCTTTGCTGCCGCCAGTGTGAAACTTCTGCTGGTTCTGTCCATGTTGCCCGTAATCCTCAAGGGCAATCAGATTGTTTATACCCTGGCGGAGGTGGTGCCGGGGGTGGCCATCCGCTTCAGGGTGGATGCGCTGGGAATGCTTTTTGCGTGCGTCGCGGCGTCCCTCTGGATCGTGACCAGTGCCTATTCCATCGGTTATATGCGGGGGCTTGATGAACACAGTCAGACAAGGTATTTTGTTTTTTTTGCCCTGGCCCTTTCCGCCACCATCGGTGTGGCCTTTTCAGCCAATCTGCTGACCCTTTATCTTTTCTACGAAATGTTGTCACTGGCCACCTACCCGCTGGTAACGCACCACCAGGACCGGGAAGCGCGGGCCTCGGGCCGAAAATATCTGACCTACATTTTGGGGACTTCCATCGGCCTGGTGCTTCCGGCAATGCTTACGTGTTATTATCTGACGGGCACCCTGGAATTTTCGAGCCAGGGTTTCCTGGCGGGCGTCTGCAACAAAGGGCTTGCGGGGATACTGCTGGTCTTTTTTATTTTCGGCTTTGCCAAGGCGGGCATTATGCCCTTTCACGGATGGCTGCCGGCCGCCATGGTGGCGCCAACCCCGGTTAGTGCACTCCTGCATGCGGTGGCCGTTGTGAAAGTAGGGGTCTTCAGCATTGTCCGCATCATGACCGGGGTATTCGGGACGCAATTACTGGGACAATTTGATTTGGGGGTTGTGGTCTGCGCCATTGCATCGGTAACGATCATCGTGGCGTCCCTCATCGCGCTGAGCCAGGACAATCTCAAACGAATGCTGGCCTTTTCCACTATCGGTCAGTTGTCATATATCATCCTGGGGGTCGGCCTTCTGTCACCCAAAGGGATCACCGGCGGTATGCTGCATATTGCCATGCACGCCTTTGGAAAAATTACGCTTTTTTTCTGTGCCGGCGCCATATTTGTGGCCACTGGAAAAAGGAATATCAGTGAAATGGTTGGGATCGGCAGACGGATGCCGTGGACCATGGGGGCTTTTTTTGTGGGCTCCCTGAGTATTATCGGACTTCCGCCCACCGGCGGATTCCTGAGTAAGTGGTATCTGGTGCTGGGAACACTGGAAGCCAACCAGATCACTTTTCTGTTCGTGCTGCTCGGCAGTTCCCTTCTGAATGCGGCCTATTTCATGCCGGTGGTCTACCGGGCGTTTTTTCCTGCGCCTGGAACGGCCATGTTTGAAAACAAGGTTCGGGAAGCGCCTGTCTTCTGTGCAGCGCCGCCGGTGATTACCGCCTTTATCTCGGTTATTCTGTTTTTTTATCCCGAGCCTTTCTTCAGGCTGGCAAGTATGGCGGTCCGTTTTATCGGGGGGAATTAGGAGTCCAATAATGAGTGAAAACCAGGAAGAAAAAATGGAGCTTGGCCACGAACCCGTGCCGGGATACAGAAAGGCCTTTTTCATCGCCATCACCGTCGGCTCGTTGTACCTGGCCTTGATCCTTTTGAATACGCTGTTTTAATTTCGGATCCACCCGTCGTAGCATTAGCTGCTTTGGTGGAGTCGGCTTGCGGAATGACTTAATTTTGGAGATAAACCGATGGCAGAGCGCGAAACGGAATCCGGCAACGAAGAAACATCAGAAAAAAAGTATCTGTTTGACGACCCCAAAAACGTCAAGATCCTGTTGGGGTGCTTTTACGCATCGCTTGGGGTATTGCTTCTGATCGAATTGTTCATTCATAAACATCCCCATTTTGAATGGGAAGCCTGGCCCGAGTTTTTTGCAGTCTATGGATTTGTGGCCTGTGTGGTACTGGTGATCGTGGCGAAATATTTTCTGCGGCCCCTGGTCAAAAGAGACGAGGATTACTATGACTGATGCGGTTCCTCCGGTTATAATTTTCATGGTGGGTGCATTGGTGCTCCCTTTCATTCCGGGACGTCTCAAGAGTGCCTGGTTGCTCTTCATACCCGTAATCGGCTTTATCAATTTGCTGTATTTGAGTGAAGGCACCCATTTCACGGTCGATTTCCTGGATTTTCAGCTCGTTCTGGGACGGGTGGACAAGCTCAGCCTGATTTTTGCCTATATTTTCCACCTCATCAGTTTTATCGCCATCCTGTATGCCCTTCATGTAAAAGACAATCTTCAGCAGATGGCCGGCCTCATGTATGCGGGCAGCGCCCTGGGGGCCATTTTTGCCGGAGATCTCTTCACCTTTTTCGTCTTCTGGGAAATGTTGACTGTGACCTCCATTTTCCTTATCTGGTCCCGTCGAACAAAAGCGGCCTTGGGTGCCGGATTTCGGTATATGCTGGTACACGCGGCCGGGGGACTATGCCTTCTGGCGGGCATTGTGATCCATGTAAGCCAAACCGGTTCCATCCAATTTGATTATCTGGGGCTCAACGGACCTGGCAGCTATTTCATTTTTCTGGGATTTGGTTTAAACTGTGCCTGGCCCCTGCTTCATCCGTGGTTGACGGACAGCTACCCGGAAGCCACCATTACCGGCACCATTTTTCTGAGTGCTTTTACCACCAAAGTGGCGGTGTATGCCCTTGCACGCGGTTTTCCCGGCACTGAGGCGCTCATCTGGATCGGCGCCGTCATGACGGGGTTTCCCATCTTTTATGCGGTCATTGAAAATGATTTGAGGCGAGTCCTGGCCTACAGTCTGGTAAATCAGGTGGGATTCATGGTGTGCGGTATCGGCATCGGGACGGCTCTGGCCATCAACGGCGCCGTTTGTCATGCGTTCAATGACATTTTGTTTAAAGGACTTCTCTTTATGAGCATGGGTGCGGTCATGTATCGGACTGGCAAAATCAACGGCACGGATCTGGGTGGGTTGTATCGGACCATGCCGCTCACCTGTATTTTCTGCATGGTGGGGGCCGCCTCCATATCCGCCTTTCCGCTTTTCAGCGGTTTTGTGAGCAAATCCATGGTGATGGATGCCGCCGCGAGCGGACATATGCGGATTGTCTGGTTTATTTTGCTTTTCGCTTCAGCCGGTGTGTTTCACCATGCGGGTATCAAGATCCCCTATTTTGCCTTTTTTTCCCATGATTCGGGTATGCGGCCCAAAGAGGCCCCCATCCACATGCTGCTTGCCATGGGGATTGCAGCGGGCCTGTGTATCTTTATCGGTGTTTATCCCGCGCCGCTTTATTCGTTGCTTCCGTATCCTGTGGATTATGTTCCCTATACTGCACCCCATGTGGTGGGGCAGACGCAGCTTCTGTTCTTTTCGGCACTTGCGTTTACGCTGCTTTTGCGGGCGGGCATCTATCCGGCTGAAATCCGATCTATCAACCTGGATGCTGATTGGTTTTATCGCAAAGGGGCTAAAGTGCTCTACCGTTTCTTCGACTTCTTTTTGAACGGATTAAACCGATTCTGCGAACGCATTTTTGTAAAGGGTATCGCCGCGACCTTCGCGGTTCTCTTTAAAGACATTGCGGCAAGGTTAACGCTGATTTTGATGGTGAGTATATGGATTCTTATGGGGGTCCGGGGTGAACGATTAAGAATGAAAAAAACGAGCTTGTATGCTGATATGATGGGGGGAACCGTTCCCATCGGGATCGGTGCCGGTGCATCAACCCTGTTTCTCGTGTTGATTTTTATTTTCACATAAAATGGTGTGGAGTCCATAAATGATTGCCTTTGATGAATTGAGAAAGATTTTAGTACTGGAAGATGTAAGCGATTCAATGTTGGGAAAAATGGTCCCCTTGTTACAAATGCGCGTTTTCGGTGAACGAGATGTTATATTTCAGCAGGGTGATGATGCGGATCTGTTTTACATGCTGAAGGAAGGGAAGGTGCTGTTGGAAGTGGATGCTTCTGAAAGCATCAGCATCTCCCTGGGTGCCATGAAGACGGGTTTTTCATTTGGATGGAGCTCCCTTTTTTCCGGTTCCAACTATACTTCCACGGCTGTCTGTGTTGAACCCACAGAGGTGATTGCCCTTCCCGGAAAAGATCTTGTCCGGCTTATGGACGAGAATCACGACAACGGTTATGGCATCATGTGGAAAATCGCCGCCATACTGCGCCGTCGTCTGGGACGTCGCACAGGTCAGTTCCTGCGGGCCATCGAACAGCATCCGGACATTCAGAAGATATTTCAGGCCGATTTTGAAGGGCCTCCCGAATTTTTTGCCAATATCTTTTTAAATTCACCCATCGGTATTTTTATTATTCAGGATGGAAAGTTTGTTTTTGCAAACCCTGAATTCTGCAGAATATCGGGGTTCAATGAAACTGAACTGCTTCGCATGAAACCTCTGGACATTGTGCAGCGGGATGACAAGGCACACGTGAGAGAAAGCGCCATCAAGATGCTGAAGGGTGAAGTCAAAACGCCCTACGAACACCGTATTTTAACAAAACAAAACGATGCCAAATGGATCATTGAGACCGTAATACCTATCAATTACGAAGGGCGAAGGGCTGTCTTGGGCTATTTCATGGACAATACCAATGCTGTTCACACCCAGGAGGCACTGAGCATTACGGAGGACAAATTTCAAAAGGCTTTCCGCTCCAGTCCGGACTGGTTTGTTATATCCACGTTGGAGGGTGGATTCTATATCGACGTCAACGAAGCCTTTCTCTGGGCTACCGGCTACACCAAGGAGGAAATCCTGGGAAAGAGTGCCATTGATCTGGGTATCTGGGTGCATCCTGAACAGAGGCATGAGATGCTCAAGACCCTCAAAAAAGAGGGAGTGGTACGGAACCTTGAAGTGGAGTTCCGAATGAAATCCGGAGAAATTCGCCAGATGCTCTGGTCCGCTGAAGCCATCGACTACGGGGATGAAAAATGTCTGATAGCGGCTACCCGCGACATCACGGACCGGGTCCGTGCCCAGAAAGAACAGCTGGGTCGGGAAAAACTGGAAGGGGTGCTGGAGATTGCCGGGGCCACATGCCACGAAATCAATCAGCCGTTGCAGTACATGTACCTGGTTCTCAATGAAGCCATGAAAGAGAATCCCGACAGCAAAAACCTTCAAGAAATCAAAAAACAGTGCGATCGCATAAAGGAAATTACTCAGAAAATGGAAAGCATCACCGTTTGTGAAACAACCGAGTATGTTGGCGGAAAAAAAATGGTGGACATTTACCATTCCGCCAAGAACGGTGTATGCAAAATAGATGAGCCTGAAAAAAAGCAGGACGTGTGATTATCGCCCTTCCACAGGATACTGAATTCACATCGTGAAGTGTACCCCCGAAACCCACAAAACTCCCAGAACCAACTGCTTGCCTACTGATTTGTAGGAATAGGGTGGCGTAAGATGGATTTCTTTCCATTCATCGTATGGTATGATCGTTTCCTGTCAGCAGTTTCAATTCAAAATCAAAAATAATGTTTCAATGGCTCTCAGCTTCATACTTCCTTCATGATGGCTTCGTATATTCATTTGCAAATGGTCGTCTTTCCGAGTTCAGCACTGAAATCATTTTTATGCAGGAGGCACCATCATGAAGAAGAAATGGATATCAACCATTGATAAGATAGTCGTCGTAGAGAATGTTACCAAAGAGGGCTATTGTCACTGGCTCCTTCACGCGGTGGATAATTTCTAAGCGATCGTTTACAGATGCCTCTAAATTCTAACTGAGCGTCGGGTAACCCCATGCGAAACCACTGGATCAAATCTCTTTTATGCCTATCTATCGTGGCGATTTCCGTAAGCGGTTGCGCCACATACCACGAGCTTCCGTTGAATCGGGCGAGTGTGGCCCGGGAGCTCAATCCTCCAGACATGGGAACCATCAGGATTGAGGCCAACGCCATAAAACACCCCATTCTGAAGCCCTTTTCCATAGATGACCGGGATGGACTTTCCCCCGAGGAGGCCGCATTGGTTGCCCTCCTGGCCAACCCAAAACTGCGGGCCTTACGGGACCAAAAAGGCGTGGCTGCGGCACAACTCATTGAGGCGGGGATCCTCCCCAACCCGCAATTGTCTTATAGTATGGACTTCCCAACATTTGGGGACACAAAAGGTGCGACCAATGCCTTTGGCCTAGGTTTGGGATGGGATATCAAAACACTGATAACCCGGGGGGCCCGTGTGGATGCGGCAAAGGCCCAGGCATTTTCGGTGGATCTGAATGTGGCCTGGCGGGAATGGCAGGTGGCACAGGCGGCAAGGCAGCACGTGTACCG
>JAJDOH010000162.1 GCA_022340265.1 Deltaproteobacteria bacterium
TTATGGACTGGTCCATTGAAGGCGTTCAGGAGGATCGCGGAAAAAGCGTGGGGGGTGATGATTTCAAGAGGTGTGGTGATATCGAAGATGTTAAATCAAATTTCAGAATTTTTTTGGGCTATGGTTCACGAAATTTCCTGGATTTTTCATCCCGTGACGTTGTTGATGCAGCGATTCAAGGCATGCTCGCACATCTGGATTCCCAATGCGCTTTACTCTCGCCTGAAGACCTGCAAAAGGTTAGGACCGCTGTAAAAGGAAAATTCACGGGCATCGGTGCGGTCATCACCATGAAAGATGGCTTTGTGACGGTCCTGTTTTCTTTAAATGGGACCCCTGCCCATAGAGCGGGCATTGTCGCCGGGGACCGGATTCATCGCGTGAACGGTATCGAAGTTGGAAATATCAGCGATGCCGTCACGGGAATAGGTGACGGGGAAGGGGTAATATTAAGCATTGCGCGAAAAGATATGAAAAATCCCGTCGATTACGAGATATTACGCGAAGTCATTCCCAACAAGAGTGTTTATGCGCTGAAGTTGCGGTCGGGCTTCGGGTATGCGTGGATCGGCAGCTTCGATGAAAACACGGCACGGGATCTTGAAACGGCGCTGGTCGGCCTGGACACCGAAAACAGACCGTTGCGAGGTTTGATTCTCGATTTACGCGATAATCCGGGTGGACTACTGTATCAGGCGATTCAGGTGTCCGATCTTTTTCTTGACAAGGGCAATATTGTCTCCGTTAAGGGCCGCATAAAAGGTAACACCCGGGAGTTTAAGGCGCGCCCCGATGCGGTCAGATCTTCTTTTCCGGTTGTTGTATTGATGAATGAAAACAGCGCCAGTGCGGCTGAGATTGTGGCAAGTGCACTACAGGAAAACAATCGGGCCATTGTTCTGGGCAAAACCTCTTTAGGAAAAGGCTCTATACAGGCAGTTGACGTCATTGGCGGTGGGTATGGACTCAAGATTACCATCGCCCGGTACGCCACGCCTCGGGGCAATTTTATCCAGGGGCGCGGGGTTGTACCGGATGTCTTTATAGACCCTGAAATCGCGGGAGGGCGCGGACGTGTAATATCAGACGAATCCGGTTTGATGGATGACCCGGAAATTGACATTGCTTTGCTGGCCATGCAGAGGGCCCATTCGTATGATGTTTATGATTTGCTATGTGCGGCAAGAAACGTCATGGATGAGGAAGACGGGAAAAGTAACGGGAGGGCGGGAGGCTGGCTGGAAGAAAGGCAGGGCGTTAGGGTGTTATAGCTGATGGCTCATGGCTCATGGCTCATGGTTGATGGCTCATGGTTGATGGCTCATGGGATATTTTAATTGTGATCTTAGTGAGTTTGTGGCGCTGTTATCTTTTGACCTGAGAGGCGCGAAGGGATAGCATGATAGATCTGCACAACCACATGCTCCCGGACCTTGACGATGGTCCGGAGACGCTCGATGAAGCCCTTGAGATGGCGGAGGTTTATGCGGCGGCGGGGTTTTCAAGAGTGGCGGCGACGCCTCACTGGGTGGTTGGGAGTGCGTGGCAGCCGTCCGCCCAAAAGGTTCTCCAATGGGTGGCGGGCTTTCAGGAAGCCCTGGAGAAACGTGGGATCTCACTGGAGGTGGTTCCGGGAATGGAAGTGGCCATGACCATGGAAATTTCGAAGCGCATTCAGGCGGGGCAGGTGCTGAGTTTGAACGGCGGAAAATATGTGCTGGTGGAGCCGCCTTTTCAGCGGATGCCGGTGGGATGGGGACAGATTCTTTTTGAAATATCGGCCGCGGGGTACCGGGTTCTGCTGGCTCACCCGGAGCGGTGCGCTCACTTGGCACGGGAACCGGAAGTTATTCAGGAGATGGTGGAAATGGGGGTGGGGATACAGGTCAACTGGAAAAGTCTTCTGGGAAGTTACGGGCAGACCATACGGGAAACGGCATGGTCTTTTCTGGAAGGCGGTCTGGCCCATGTCCTGGCCACCGATGGACACCGGCCGAGGGATATCAGCGGGGAAAAGCTTTATGGGATGAAGCGCATCCTTAAAGAAAGGCTGGGGGATGCCCGTACACGACTCCTGGTGGAGGAGAATCCGGGCCGTGTCTGGGTTGGGGAGCCGCTGGCAAATCTCTCTTCCATCAAAGCATCCGGCTGGAAAAAAACCCGGAGGCGATGGTTTAAATGGCGGAGGATGGGTTTTGGGTTATGAGTTTTGAGTGTTGAGTTATGGGTGGCAGAAAGATTGACGAAAGGACTTTTGATTTTGCTTTGCTGGTCGTTGATGCGTATAGATTTCTGCTGCGGAAAAAGGAATTTGTGCTTTCCAAGCAGTTTTTGAGAGCTGGGACATCGATAGGTGCTAACGTCACGGAATCCCAGGCGGCTCAAAGCCGAAAGGATTTTGTTTCCAAGATGTCGATTGCTTCAAAAGAAGCAAGAGAAACATCTTATTGGATCCGGCTTCTGAAAAAAGCCCGCTATTTTGAAGGATATGAGAAGCTAACTCTTCTCGAAAAGGAGATTACCAGCATCACAAAGATATTAACAAGCATCGTAAAAACAGCAAAAGAAAACAACTCAAAACCCAAAACTCATAACCCAAAACCATAATAAGCCTTAGCCCAAATCAGCGGCTATGCCGACTTAAAGATGAAAAATATCATCAGGGTAATCGGAAAAATCGTCATCAGCGGGCTTTTGCTGTGGCTGGCGCTGTCCATGCTCAAATGGGGGCTGACCAGTCGTGTTGTTGCCTCCAAATCCTATTCCGTGGCAATGGTGCCGCGGTTGAGTGCCTTTCCCGATGCTTTGGCGCGACTGGGGGAGGAAGCCTGGACAAAGCAGGATGCTTCAGCGGCTATGGGGCTTTTTCAAAAAGCGGTGATGGGTGACCCGCTCAAAGCGGGCGCCTGGTTAGGCCTGGCGGAAGCGGAAAAGGCCAACGGGAACCGGGATGCCCCTCGAAAGATTCTCGATTATGTGCATGGGCTCGGGAAAAGAACCCTTCGCTGGACATGGTCCGAGACGTTGTTGGCCGTTGA
>JAJDOH010000188.1 GCA_022340265.1 Deltaproteobacteria bacterium
ACGGGCAACGACTTTGTCATCATCGATTTCGAAGGAGAACCGGCCCGCGCCGTCAGCGAACGAAGGATCAAACGCTCTCCCTTGTACGATGTGGCCGGCATGGTCCGGTCATTTCATTATGCGGCCCGCAGCGCTCTCGTGGAAGAGCAGGCCCGTGGCCTCTTTCACGCTGAAGAGACACCCCTTATGGCGAACTGGGCGGATTACTGGTATGGATGGGTCAGCGCCGCTTTTATCAAACGGTATCTTGAAGTGGGACGCGATGGGGGGTATCTTCCTGAAAACGCTTCCGAATTCGAAATCCTTTTGGAAGCTTTTTTAATGGAAAAAGCCGTTTATGAAGTCGGATACGAAATGAACAACCGTCCCGACTGGCTGGTCATTTCCCTCGAGGGTATTGAGCATCTGCTGGGGCCGGCGCTCGAAGACGAGGCATCCCAATAGACCCGGAAAAGCGAAAGGAAAATTCATGGCTTTAAATGCACCGCCCGTCCAGAAAAATCAAAGCGCATCCAAGGAATCGGTCCTTCGCGGTACGGAGCTCCTGACGCGGGATGACCTGTACCTGTTTAATGAAGGAAGCCATTTCCGGCTCTATGAAAAGCTGGGGGCCCATCCCATGATTCATCAGGGGAAATCGGGTGTTCATTTCGGCGTGTGGGCGCCCAATGCTGAATTTGTTTCCGTCACAGGAGAATTCAATGGGTGGGACCGGGAATCTCATCCCCTGCACCAGCGGGAAACCTCGGGCATCTGGGAGGGATTCATTGTCGATCTATCACCCGGTTCCCTTTATAAATTTCATGTGCGGTCCCGCTACCGAAAATACCGGGTGGACAAGGCCGATCCCTTTGCCTTTTTTAACGAACTCGCCCCCAAAACCGCTTCTTTGGTCTGGGATCTCTCCTACCAGTGGAATGATCAGGAATGGAGGGAAAAGCAGACCAAGGCAGCGGTCGGAAAATCACCCTGCGCCATCTATGAAATGCATCCGGGGTCGTGGATGCGGGTTCCGGAAGAAGGCAACCGGTTTCTCAACTGGCGTGAACTGGCACCGAAGCTCGTGGAATACCTTCACAAGACTGGCTTTACCCACGTGGAGTTCCTTCCGATCATGGAACATCCGTTTTACGGCAGCTGGGGATACCAATGCCTGGGCTATTTCGCTCCCACCCATCGCTATGGAACGCCCCAGGATTTCATGTTCCTGATCGATCAACTTCACCAAAACGGCATCGGCGTGATTCTTGATTGGGTTCCTTCCCATTTTCCTTCCGATGAACACGGCTTGAGCTATTTTGACGGCACGCAGCTTTTTGAACACCAGGATCCGCGAAAGGGATTTCATCCCGACTGGAAGAGTTATATTTTCAACTACGGCCGCAACGAAGTCCGCTCCTTTCTCATCAGCAGCGCCATGTTCTGGCTCGACAAATACCACGTGGACGGGTTTCGCGTCGATGCTGTCGCTTCCATGCTCTATCTGGATTATTCCCGAAAAGAGGGAGAATGGATTCCCAACGAGTACGGTGGAAACGAGAACCTGGAAGCCATCTCCTTTTTGAAACGCTTCAACGAGGCCGTACACCAGGAATATCCCCACACGGTCACCATCGCCGAAGAATCCACTGCGTGGCCACAGGTCTCCCGGCCCGTGTATGTGGGCGGGCTCGGCTTTGACATGAAATGGGACATGGGGTGGATGCATGATACCCTGGCCTACATGAGCCATGACCCCGTTCACCGAAGTTATCACCATAACAGGCTGACCTTTCGCATGATCTATGCATTTCAGGAGAATTACGTACTGCCCCTTTCCCATGACGAGGTGGTTCATGGAAAAGGATCGCTCCTCTCCAAGATGCCGGGCGATGAATGGCAACAGTTCGCTAACATGCGCTTACTCATCGGCTATATGTACGCGCAGCCCGGAAAAAAGCTGCTGTTCATGGGATCGGAAATCGGCCAGCGTCAGGAGTGGAGTCATGATAGAAGCCTGGACTGGCATTTACTGGACCGGTTCGACCATCGCAATCTTCAGCGGTGGGTGGAGGATCTGAACCGGTTCTACCGAACTCATCCGGCCCTTTACGAAAAGGACTTCAAGCCGGAGGGATTTTCGTGGATCGACTGCAATGACGCGCCCCAATCCACGCTGAGCCTGCTGCGCCGCAGTCACTCGCCGAGCCAGGAAGTGGTGGTGGTATGCAATTTCACTCCGGAACCCCGCCACAACTATCGGGTGGGGGTGCCCGGCGAAGGCATCTGGAAAGAAACGCTGAACAGCGACTCCCGTCACTACGGCGGCAGCAACCAGGGGAGCCTGGGCAACCTGGAGGCCACGCCGGTTCCTTTTCACGGGTTCCCCTCGTCCCTGAACATGGTCCTCCCGCCACTGGCCATTGTCTTCTTTACGCGAGGAGAATAATCGATTCATGCACATTCTGCTTTTGACCAATGAATATCCACCCTATATTTACGGCGGTGCGGGTGTTCATGTGGACCATCTGAGTCGGGAAATGCTGGCGCTCAAAGATGGGAAGACGGAACTCTCGATCCTGTGTTTCGGGGATCAACGTCTCGACACGATAAATCAGTCGGTTACCGGCATCAAGGGACCCGACAGCCGGTTGCCGGATCTCCCCCAAAGCCGGCTCCTGGATGCACTTTACCGAAACCTGATCATGACGGGCACAGCAAAAAAAGCCGATGTGGTCCATTGCCACACCTGGTACTGCTACCTGGCCGGTTGCCTGCTCAAGCAGATGCTGAATGCACCGCTGGTGGTGACCGTTCACTCCCTGGAACCGCACCGGCCGTGGAAAAAAGAGCAGCTGGGAAACGATTACCACGCCACCGCATGGCTCGAAAAAACGGCTCTTGAAAATGCAGACGGAATAATCGCCGTATCCCACGCCATGAAAAAGGACATCACGGATCTTTACAACGTTAAGCCCCAAAGAATCCGCGTCATCCATAACGGCATTGACACCCGCCGATTTCAATATGTTGAACGCCCCCGCATACTCCGAAAATACGGTATCGATCCCCATCGACCCTATGTGCTTTTTGTGGGGCGTATTACGCGGCAGAAAGGAATTTTGCATCTGGTCAATGCCCTGCCGTTGCTGGATGAAGGGGTCCAGGCAGTTCTATGCGCAGGCGCACCGGATACGGAAGCCATCGGCCAAGAAATGGCGTCCCGGGTCGCGACTGCCAGAAAAAAAAGCCGAAATCCCATCTTCTGGATCGAGGAAATGGTTTCTGAAGAGCACCTTGTGGCCCTGTACAGCCATGCGGCTGTTTTCGTCTGTCCTTCGGTTTATGAGCCCTTCGGCATCATCAACCTGGAAGCCATGGCGTGCGGCACGCCCGTTGTGGCGGCTGCGGTGGGGGGTATTCCCGAAGTGGTGGCCGACGGACAAACCGGCATTCTGGTGCCCTTTGAAGCCACCGGCGGCGGGAGCGCCGAACCAAAAGACCCTGAAAAATTCGCCGCCGACCTGGCAAGGGGAATCAACACCTTGCTGCAAAGTCCCCAAAAACGATCCGAAATGGCGGCCCACTGTCGAAAAAGGGTGGAACAGTATTTTGACTGGAAGCAGATCGCCAGGACAACCGTTGGATTTTACGAAGCGCAAGTGAAAGCGTTTGCAGAACACGGAAAGGAAGGGAGATGACACTGTCTTCGCGAAAAAGGCGAGCCACGTTCGTGTATCCGTCTTTTTCGGCGCAAATACAATTTACAGCGCTTCAACGGGTGGAGAAATAGCCTGGTGGATGGCAGGTGGTTCGCCGGCAGGAAATTGAGTGGTGCTGCTAATCGGATATGCAGCCAAAAAGAAATATGGAAACGGTTAATCGGTTGAAAGGAAGTTCCTTATGGTTCAAACCAGCCAGCGGCCGCGGCGGCGTTGCTCATATCCGACTCGCGGTTGTTTCCTTGGGACCGCGGGGGCCCGCAAAAAACCAGATGATCAGACCGAGGACAGGCAGAATCAGTATTAATACCGTCCATAACAGCTTCCCTCCCCCGGTAGCAGTTCGTGCGCGTAACACATTAACAATTGCCCAGATATCCCCGATGAAAATGACGATGCCCAAAATTAATTCCATTTACACCCCTCCATATCAATATTTTTTCACGCAATTTTTAGTAATTCAATTATAACTGCAAATTTCATTTAAGCCTGTGGGGCGGATACAGTAGTTGGCAGCAGGGGAGCCCGTATCCGGCAAACAGACCCACATTTCTTGAAAAGCAACAACGATCAAAGAGATAACCAACTATAATCCAAAGGATTTTCGCGGCGAAATCGAGCAGGCGGCGTTCGATCCGAACAACCTGGTTCCGGGGATCGGCCCCAGCCCGGACAAGATGCTGTTGACCCGCCGTTAAAAACTTTCCAACGGCGGGGCAGTCATCTCGGAGGCCTTTCAAGTGTTTTGAAGAAACCTTTCGTCGTCATTCAATTCTGGGCCTCAAAGATCGATGGTCAAATGGTATGTATTCGCTTCGCCGTTCCCAGAAATCCGAAATCCCAGCTCCTGGCCCAACTTCAACATCTGTCTGTTTTCCGCAAGCACATACCCTTGGACAGTCTCAATCCCATAGTCCCTGCCTGCTTCCAGGCATCGCTCCAGCAGTCTCCTGCCCACGCCTTTTCCCTGCCACCTGTCCCCCACGGCGACGGAAAATTCGGCATTCCTCTGATCCGATTCCATAATCACTCTGGCCACTCCCAGCATCTTCTCCTCATCGTCCTCGCGAGCAAGGGCCACCAGGCCGATGTGGCGGTCGTAGTCAATCTGCGTAAACCGCACGAGAAAATCCCTGGACAGCGATTTCATGGGACTGAAAAACCGGTGATAACGGCTTTCGGGAGAAAGATTCTCGAACAATTCCGTCAGCAGAGGGGCATCTTCGGGTTTGATGGGGCGAACCAATATTTGAAGGCCGTGAGTTGTGGTTTCTTCTGATTCGTATTGTTCAGGGTAAGAACTGATCACCAGATGGTGCGGCGCGGCCACCTCGGATTTCCGGAGCAGCACTCTGGCGTCCACGGCAATGGGCTTGCCGTCTTTTACCAGCACGGGGTTCATGTCCAGCTCCGCAATCTCCGGAAAATCCACGAGGAGGTGTGAAAGACAAACGAGCAGCCGCTCGATCAGGCCCATATCAGCCTCGGGCATGTTTCGGTATCCCTTCAGTATCGTGTAGGCCTTGGTTTTTTCAATGAGCCTTCGCGCCAACGTTCGGTTGAGTGGAACCAGACCGATATTTCGATCCCCGATGACTTCCGCAAAAACGCCGCCCATGCCGAAAAGGATCACGGGACCGAAAAGGTCATCCCGCTTTGCCCCGATCAGAAGTTCCAAATCCGCCCTTTGCACCATCGGTTGAAGGGTCACACCCCGAATTTCAGCATCAGGATCGTAGGTTCGGGCCGCGTTTATCACCTGTTCATAGGCATCCCGAACTTCCTGTTGGCTTCCGATACCGGTCCGTATCCCCCTTGCTTCAGTCTTGTGGACGATATCGGGAGAGAGGATCTTCATAACAAGGGGATAATCCATTTTGGCCGCCAGTCTCAAGGCCTCGTCCATCGATTCGGCAACCTCCGTTCGATTCACCGGAATTCCATAGTAGCCCAGCAGTCGCTTCGATTCAGCCTCTTCCAAAAATCCATCTTTCCCGGCCAGGGCCTTGTCAACGAGCTCTCTTGCGGGCCCTTCCTGGATCTCCACGTCCCCCGGAAGCTTTGAGGGAATCTCTTGGAGTAATTCGAGATTCCGGGCATAATCACATAACACGGCGAAAGAACGGATGGCCCGCTCCGGGGTGTCGTATGTGGGGATCCCCATCTTGTTAAGAATGGTCCGCCCTTCTTCCACGTCCATTCCGCCCATCATGGCGGTGAACACCGGATATGGTTTCCCCTTGAGATCCTTGCTCAAGGTCTCGGCAACCGCGGTGGGGTCCGTCATGGCTTGGGAGTTTACAATAACGAGCATCCCGTCAACACTTTCAGTTTCAAAACAGCAGTTCGTCACTTGCGCATACCGTTCGGCCGTCGCATCCCCCAGGATGTCAATCGGATTTCCATGGCTCCAATAAGCGGGAAGGATTTCATTAAGACGATCCATGGTTTTTTCGCCTAGCGAACTGAGTTCCAACCCGTATTCCTCGATGGCATCCGCCGCCATGACGCCGGGACCGCCGGAATTGGTCACCACGACCAGGCGCCGGCCGGAAGGAGGGGACTGTTTGGCCAATAGCTCGGCACAATCAAAAAAGTCTTCCAGGGTGTGAACGCGGGCCAGGCCGGCCCGCGTAAAGGCGGCTTCGTACACACGGCTCTCCCCGGCCAGGGCACCGGTGTGGGAAGCCGCGGCATTTGCGCCGGATTTGCTTTTTCCGGCCTTCAGAACCACAATGGGTTTGATACGCGACACCTCTCGGGCCGCACTCATGAATTTTCTGACTTCGGTCAGACTTTCCATATATAGAAGAATACTCGTCACTTCGGGATCGTGTCCCAGGTAGTCGATGAGATCGCCGAAATCCACATCCAGCATAGAACCGATGCTGACGAAATACCGGAACCCCATCTTCTTTTTCAGGGATAGATCGAGCATGGCGGAACAGATGGCCCCGCTCTGCGAGATAAACGCCATTTTTCCTTCAGGCGCCATGTGGGCGGCAAAGCTGGCGTTTAATTTCCATTTCGGACAGATGATTCCCATGCAGTTGGGACCGAGGAGCCGCAGACCGCCTTTCACAGCCTCCTTTTCAATTTCATCTTCCAACTCCCGGCCTTTATCTCCGGTTTCCCGTCCACCGGCGGAGAAGATAATGGCGCCGCCGACGCCCACGTCCACGCTTTCCCGAACGATTTCCGATACGGTGGAAATAGGTGTGGCGATGACGGCAAGATCAACATTTTGGTCGGTCTGGGACAGAGATTCGAAGCAATCAATTCCAACAACTTTTGAATATTTGGGATTGACCGGGATGATCCGGCCCTCATATTCTCCCTGGATCAGGTTTTCCATGACAGCCCGTCCGATGGTGCCCCGGGTTTCGCTGGCACCCACCACCGCGATCGACTTCGGCTTGAAGATTTTATCAAGGTTATAAAGTCCCATGTTTCCTCCTAATCAAACCAAATATCTTTCATCTCCAAAATACGGTTATCCCCCGTTTTCGTAAATAGGGTTGATCCTGTATTTGATTACCGGATTCCAGGTATTCAGCGAATGTCCTTTAAGACCTTCTTGACAATACGGTACGGTGGACCATTAAGTACACGATACACCCCATTGAGTCCATTCGCCCTGGCTGTAAAATGGACGCTGAGATTGCGTCGATTTGTTGATAAGCACATACGTCGCCAATGATAATAGAGATTTCAAAAGGAGCATGCTCATGGAAGGACTATTCAGCCTTGAAATGAACGATGACATGGTGAGATTCACGCCCGATGGTATAAAACGGAAAAAGTGATGCAATACACCTTCGTGACTGACTTTCTAAAGCAGTGGCCGGCCATTCCCTGGCTGGTGGGAGCTATGATTCTGGGTCTGTTGATCCATTTCCTGCTTTTCAAAATCGGCCGGATTTTGGCCCGGCGTACGGAGAGCGGCGTGGACGATGCCTTCATAACGCATTGCCGGGCGCCCATGCGCGTCCTTCTCCCGCTGCTCTTTTTAAATTTCGCATTTCCATTGACCATCCTTTCACCCGGAGTACTGCTCTTTTTAAAACAGATCGTCAGTTTCATGCTCACAGGTACGCTTTCCTGGTTAATCATCAAGCTGATCTATGTTTTCGAGGATTTCATCCTCAGCCGTCACAACATTGACGCGGCGGACAATCTGAAGGCCCGCCAGATCAAGACACAACTTCAGATTTTAAAAAAGATGGCGGCCATCGTTGTGGGGATACTGGCGCTGGGCATCATCCTGATGAGTTTTGACAAAGTGCGCCAACTGGGAACGAGCATTCTGGCATCCGCAGGGATTGCCAGCATCATTGTGGGCCTGGCCGCCCGGCAATCCATTGCCACACTGCTGGCAGGGGTTCAGATCGCCATCACACAGCCCATCCGCTACGATGATGTGGTCATTGTGGAAGGAGAATGGGGCCGGATTGAGGAAATCACATTGACCTACGTGGTCATTCGAATCTGGGATCTTCGGCGTCTCATCATACCCATCACCTATTTTCTTGAAAAGCCCTTTGAAAACTGGACACGGACCTCGGCCGATCTTCTGGGAACGGTTTTTCTCTATGTGGATTACACGGTTCCCGTTCAGACGGTGAGAGAGGAACTTCAGCGCATCCTCAACAGTACTGAAAAATGGGATGGACGCACCTGGGGATTACAGGTGACCAATACGACCCAAAATACCGTTGAGCTCCGTGCGCTCATGAGTGCCGCGGACTCCTCCCGAGCCTGGGAACTGCGCTGCATGGTGAGGGAAAAGCTTATTGAATTTATTCAAAAAAATTATCCTAACGCACTGCCCAGAGTCCGGGCTGAGATGGACACCCCAGGGTCTCAAAAAGGAATAAAAGCAGAATGAACACGTGGTGGCTGCTGACGCTGCTCGACATTCCGGTTTCACTGATGCGTTGTCTGTTTTTCGGTGCGCTGATTTCCCCCACCGACCCTGTTGCGGTATTTTATATAGTAAAGTCTGATTTCCTCAATATCAATATGTCTGGGGACTGCATCAAGGGCTAAATTAAAAGAATCTCTTAACAGCTCCCGGGTAGTGATGAAAATGATCACAACAATGAGGAAGCTGACAGCAGCATCAAACCATTGCCATCCGGTCACAATCATCCCGATTCCCGCCAGAACGGCGCCGGCCGACACCGGCGTCAGCTGCCATATGTAAAAACGCGCCACGAATGTTCAAATCGCTCTTCCAACCAGACATAAACAGAAACGCCGTGATGCCATTGATCAATACACCAATGGAAGCGACCCAGATAATCGTCATGCCAGCCTGATGAGACGGAAACTTATTTCAGCATGTTTCGGCCCCCGGTTTCAGGCATCTGTTGATCAACCCATTCTACGGCTTTTTCTTCCTCCGAGCGGTCAAAATAGGCCGTTTCCATGCCGCTGAAGAGGCCAAAAATGGCCACCCAGGTTTCCTGCCACACCCGGTCTCCCACAACCGCCAGCCTTTCAATGTCATCGGCATGAAGCTTGAGCAATTTCATGTCTTCGTAAAGAGATTCGGCACTATCGGCCGCCGGATAATTTTCAAGTTCAAGAAATACGCTGATCTTGCCATGGCTTTTGATCTTTTTCTCCAGAAAACGTGAAAGCCGGGCTTCCTCCCGATCGCCCAATAATGCCTCCAATTTCAGCGGAACAATCGCGTCGTTCTTGAAATTCTTTTGATCCATTTTAACGCCTCCCCTCTGGGACCCTGTGGCCATTTCCGCGCGGGTCGCAATGAAAGAATAGAGTGTGTAGCCCACATCAAAGGGAGACTTTGCGACTCTCCCCTCCTTCCAGCGCATGGATTCTATCACCAAAGCCGAATTTGATGGGCTTTCATCAGAAAATAATCCTTACATGGTTCAATCGTACCATGGAAAGGCTATATTTGTCTTCCGCGGATCAGTTCCCAAGGGCGAACATAAAGACGGAACCATGGGTGAAGCATCTCAATCGTCTAAAAATACCGTCTGCTAAGAACTAAAATACATAGAAGACCCGATTGGGCATCTCCATTAAGCATTGTAAGATGGGTGAATTAGGATATGTGTGGAAGGAGAAAACATGGAGAAGCACCATAAATTTTCAGTTTGGTATGTTCTGTTGGGGATCTGGGCGGTTTTGCTCATCCAGAGCTATCTGGGCTCCGCCTTTTCCATCAAAACCATCCCATACAGCCAGTTCTTGAACCTGTTGAAAGAGAACAAGGTGGCGGAAGTGGCCGTCACCGAGAATCGCATACAGGGAAGAATGAAATCGCAAAAACCCGGTGCGGAAAAGGGGAAGGTGTTTCGGACCGTCAGAGTCGATCCCGACTTGAGCAAACTCCTTGAAGAATATGATGTCACCTTTAAGGGTGAAATCCAATCCAACTTTTTGGCGAATCTTTTCTCCTGGTTTTTCCCCGTCCTCCTGTTTTTCGGGATCTGGTACTTTTTCATGAAACGGATGGCCGGCCAGCAGCCCGGATTTATGAGTCTGGGCAAAAACAAGGCAAAGATCTATATGCAGGAGGAGGTGGGCGTCACCTTTGAAGACGCCGCGGGTGTGGATGAGGCCAAACAGGAATTGGTGGAGGTCATTGAATTTCTCAAGGAACCGGCCAGGTTCACCGAGCTGGGGGGCAGGATGCCCAAAGGGGTGCTTCTGGTGGGGCCGCCGGGCACCGGCAAGACCCTGCTGGCCAAAGCCGTGGCAGGCGAAAGCGGCGTTCCCTTCTTCAGTCTCAGCGGTTCGGAATTCGTGGAAATGTTCGTGGGTCTGGGCGCGGCCAGGGTACGGGATCTTTTCACCCAGGCCAAAGAAAAGTCTCCATGCATCATCTTTATCGACGAACTGGATGCCCTGGGGAAAGCCAGGGGCTTCGGATCCATGGGCGGACACGACGAAAGGGAACAGACCCTCAACCAGCTTCTGGTGGAAATGGACGGTTTTGATCCCACGCTGGGCGTCATTCTGATGGCAGCCACCAACCGGCCGGAGATTCTTGATCCGGCCCTTTTGAGACCCGGCCGTTTTGACCGGCAGATTCTGGTGGACCGGCCCGATAAAAAAGGCCGCGAAGACATCCTCAAAATCCACCTGAAAAACATCAAAGCCAATAAGAACCTGGATTTGGAAAAGCTGGCCAACATGACGCCCGGCATGTCAGGGGCGGACCTGGCGAACCTGGTCAATGAAGCGGCGCTTTTGGCCGTAAGAAGAAAAAAGAAAAAAGTAGGCATGCCGGAATTTTCGGACGCAGTGGAACGGATCATCGGAGGGCTGGAGAAAAAAAACCGTCTCATCAATCCCAAAGAAAGGGAAACCGTCGCCTATCATGAGCTTGGCCATGCGCTGGTCGCCATGAGCCTGCCGGGAACCGACCCCGTGCAGAAAATCTCTATTATTCCGCGGGGGGTTGCCGCCCTGGGATATACCCTGCAAGTCCCCACGGAAGACCGTTTCCTCATGAGCAGAACGGAGCTCTTAAACAAGATTGCCACGCTCCTTGGGGGCCGCGCTTCGGAAGAAGTCATCTTTGGCGAGATTTCAACGGGCGCCCACAATGATCTGGCCAAAGCCACTGAAATTGCCAGAAGCATGGTCAAGGAATACGGTATGAGCAGCAAGGTGGGACAAGTCTATTTTTCCCGGCCGAAGAAAGCCCAGGTATTTGGCTGGGGAATGCAAAACGAAGATGAGTACGGACAAGCCACGGCTGAATTAATCGACAGCGAGGTGGCGCGGATTATTAAAGAACAGTATACAACAGCTTTAGAGTTGCTCAAGGGGAAAAAGGACATTCTGAGAGAAGCGGCCAAAGTTCTCCTTGAAAAGGAAAAGATCGAGGGTGACGAGTTGAAGGCGATTGTCGAAAAAGAGGCCGAAAACCGACAAAAACAGAACAACCCCGAATGAAACCTGAGCCAGGCAGGGAACAAAGTTTCCGCAAGAAATTGTCCGATTTTCATTGATTGGGAGGATGAATATCATGGGTACGGAAAAACTCGTCGTTATCGGCGGAAACGCCGCGGGCATGACCGCCGCCACAAAAGCCAGGCGTCTCAACCATCGTCTGCAAATCAAAGTATTTGAAAAAGGTCCGTACGTTTCCTATGCGTCATGAGGCATCCCTTATTTCATCGGCCGGGTGGTCGATAATACGGAAGTTCTCATGGCCGGCACGCCGCAAGGGCTCAAAGAAAAGTACAAAATTGACATCCATCTGCACCACGAAGTGAAAGAAATCGACCTGAAGCAGGGAAGGATAAGGGTATCGAAAGCGGATAACGATAGAACCTGGTGGGAAGCGTTTGATTATTTGATGGTGTCCACAGGCGCTCTGCCGTTTAAACCATCGGTGGAAGGCATAGACGCGAAAGGGATTTTCGGGGTGGGCACACTTGAAAGCGGCCTGACCCTGGACCATTTCATCAAAACCGCTAAACCGAAAAAAGCCGTCGTGATCGGAGGCGGTTATATCGGGCTTGAAATGGCGGAAAGCCTCATTTTGCGGGGAATGGATGTCAGCCTCGTCAACCGGTCCAGGGAGGTCATGAGTACCCTCGATCCGGACATGGGCAAACTGGTTTCAAAAGCATTGATGGATGTGGGTGTCACCCTTTACCGAAACGAAATCCTTGAAGCCTTTGAAGTCAAAAACAATCACATTCAACAGGTGATTACCGATAATCGGAAACTCCCGGCAGATCTGGTCATACTGGGCATGGGCGCAAGGCCCAACACGTCCCTGGCTGAAGCAGCCGGCATTGAATTGGGGAAAACCGGCGCTGTGGCGGTGAATGACACCATGAAAACCAGCGCTGAGAACGTGTGGGCCGGAGGGGACTGCGCTGAATCTTTCCATCTCATCAGCAAACGCCCGGTCAACATCGCGCTGGGTACCGTGGCCAACAAACACGGCCGGGTGGCCGGAACCAATATCGGCGGAGGATATGCCGCCTTTTCCGGTGTGGTCGGGACCGCCGTCAGCAAGATCTGCACCGTCGAAGTGGCCCGCACCGGATTGCAGGAAAAGGAAATTCAACAAACCGGAAAAGCATATGTATCGGCTGTCATCGAAAGCACGACACGGGCCGATTATTATCCGGGCGCCGGCCCCATTTCCGTCAAAGTGCTGGCGGAAAAAGGAAGCGGACGTCTGCTGGGAGGCCAGATTGTAGGAAAGGAAGGTGCTGCCAAACGGATTGACATTCTGGCTGCAGCTCTGCACGCAGACTTCACACTGGCACAAATTGAAGAATTGGATTTGAGCTACGCCCCCCCCTACTCCCCTTTGTGGGATCCCGTGGCCATTGCCGCGCGGGTGGCCATGAAAAAACTGAATGGAAAGTAATCAACAGGTTTTTCAAAAGCAAATATCCGCATTTCCACTCGGCCTCATTCAAAATAGAAAAGCGCTTCCAGGAAATTTTTAACCTCAATCATAAAAAGCGCCTTTTCCAAATCTTAAGAAATTACATAATAAGGGACATTTTCACCAAACCCGGCGCATGGGACCGTTCATATTCTCTTTACGGAACCATATTGACTATGATATTAGTGCAACTTATTTTGAACACTCATCAAAATTATTAAAGACTTCCAAAACCTTAAAGAACCCAAAAACAGGTGAATTTCAATGGAAGAAAGGCAGAAGACCGTGGTACTGGTGGAAGATCATACCATTTTGCGACATGGATTGCGCTCTTTGCTTAGGGCATCGGGGAATGTGCAGGTTGTGGGTGAAGCGGGGGATGGCCAAAGTGCTATTCGGTGTATCCTCGATACCGAGCCGGATCTGGTTCTGCTGGATCTGAACATGCCCAAAATGGACGGCTTCTCCGTTGTTCTGGAAATTAGAAAGCAACAACCGGAAACCAAAATCCTTGCCCTCACCATGCATGACGACGATGCGTATATACTGAAAGCTTTTAAAGCGGGCGTGGACGGATATTGTCTGAAAAGTTCCGGCCAGGATGAGCTCATGAGTGCCGTCAATGCCGTATTGTCCGGTAGACGTTTTATCAGTCCGGAGATTTCCGACAAGGTCCTTGAGGGCTATCTGGAGGCCAATCGCACCTTGAAAGAACAGTCTGATTGGGATTCATTGACACAGCGGGAAAAAGAGGTGCTCAAACTGGTGGCGGAGGGTTATCAAAATAAGGAAATTGCCGAATACCTGTTTATCAGTCCTAAAACGGTTGAAAAGCATCGAGCCAACATCATGCGCAAAACCGATCTCCACAGTGCTTCAGCACTCACAGCCTATGCCATTGAAAAAGGGTTGTTGAAGCAGTGAAGAAAATGAGAAACCTGCAATGCATTACCCTCGGGATGCAACCCTATTGTCTATTTTTTCTCTGGTTTCCTGATAGGCCTGCATGAGGGTTCCAATCCGTTCGATGATGTCCCGGACTGGTTGGTGATTACCGGAATTCGTTCCCTGCGCCAACTCTTTCCGCGCTTTCTCCAGGAAATCATAAAGAACCCGCCCCAGATCTTCCAGAGCCTTTTTCATATCAAAAAAGACCTTCAAATCGGGATCATCTGAGGATAATGCTCCCCAGTCAATGGAGAGATATTGGGTCAGCAGCCATCCGTAGCCTTTGTAAATCCGATCCTGGATAGCTTCACATTCACCGATATCTCTACTGCCCGAATCGCCAAAACGGTCACATTCAAATACCAGGGACTGCACCATTCCGGCGATATCGTGGTACAGATCCCTCACCGGACTTTGGGGATTCACGCCGGCCCGTCTGATTATTCCAGTCTTGCTGAAATCGTATTTTTCAAACAGCTGCTGCTTCTTTCGATCATCCACGGTTAACTCCCATTGACGATTTTGAAGAAGCCCAGTTTAGGGGGCCATTGCGCCTGTGTCAAGATTTCCGAAGCATTGTGGCTCTGCCCTCGGTTGCTTTAAAAATGACTTAATGCTTTCAGGCGGACTGCATAAAGTGACCGGCCGGCGCCGATTTTTCCTGTTTGGACAGCCACGCAAAAGCGCCTCGTTGCGCCCGGCTTTTTGGCCCGTGGGTAGACTTTGCCCTCTTAGGCTGACGTCCTCGAACAGGATGGGGCGCTTTTCCGCCCGGTGCTGAAGGCGCCGCCGCATCATAATCGAAATCCGGCAAAGTTCGCCGCTCTATGGAAGTGCCCATGGTCCGGTTGATGGCGTGGACCATATCTCTATCTTCTGCGGTAATAAAGGTGAATGCTTCGCCGCTCTTAGTCGCCCGGCCGGTCCGCCCGATTCGGTGAATGTAGGCATCCGGCGTTGAAGGGATGTCATAATTGATGACGTGGGAAACCCGCGTGACATCAATTCCCCTGGCAGCGATATCGGTGGCCACCAGGATCTGAAATGTACCATCGCGAAAGCCATCCAGTGCGGCCTGACGACGTCCCTGGGAAAGATTCCCCTGCAGAGAGGCACATCGGTATCCGGCTTTATCAAGTTTTTGCCCCAGACTCTTGGCGCGGTATTTGGTCCTTGTGAAAACCAGCACCGATTTGGCGGTGGTATGCGCCAACAGTTTTAGCAAAAGCGCCGCTTTCAAATGTTGTGCCACGGGATAGAGCGCGTGACTAACCGTATCCGCGGGTGCCACGGTCCCCACCTGAACGGTGACCGGTTCCCTCAGAATATCATTTGCCAAACGACGTATTTCCGTAGGCATGGTGGCAGAAAACAGTAAGGTCTGTCGCTTTTTAGGCAGATGCGCCAGAATGCGCCGGATATCCGGTAAGAACCCCATGTCGAACATCTGGTCCGCTTCATCAATGACCAGCACTTCCAATCGGGAAAAATCGACGGTACGGCGGTTGATATGATCCAACAGCCGGCCAGGACACGCCACAACAATGTCAGCACGCTTCAGTTTCTCGATCTGCGGATGAATCCCCACACCGCCATAAACGGTAACGCTTTTGGGATGGGTTTTCCGGCCCAGTGTTTCGATGGCCTGATGAATCTGCTCAGCCAGTTCCCGTGTGGGCGCCATGATGAGGGCACGGACACCAGCTCCCTTTGCCTCCAACAGCCGGTTCAGTATGGGCAGGACGAAGACAGCGGTTTTGCCGGTGCCGGTCTGGGCCACGCCTATCATATCATGATGATTAAGGACCTCCGGAATGGCACGGGCCTGAATGGGGGTGGGGGTGACATATCCCGCAGCTTCGATACCCGCCGCGACAGCGGGCTTAAAATTAAACGTCTTGAAATTCAAAAAAAATACCTCTTTCTATGTTCCAATAAAAAAAGCCCCGGACTTATTCCGGGGCTTACGTGATTTTCAGTTACAACCAGGAACATCAATTAATAGTCTGAACTTTAGACACTTTTTTAGTCAAAGTCAAGTTTAATTTGAAAAATTATTCCACAATTGCATATTAAAGTCATCAAAAGCGTATCATTGTCCTGAACGAGCACATCACCATCGGTGAAGCTATTATTGACAGAAATCATCCGGGATGGTAAAAAGTTGCACTGGATCTGGAGGCTGTCCAGAGGCGCTAACCTTCGACCGGTCCGCGCTAGCTCTCGGCATCGTTAAACCCTGTAATGAAGGTGGCATGACCAACTTGTCGGAAACGGGCCGTTCAGGTGATCGGTCGTTATGGTAGAGTAGGAGGCGTATTATGGAATCAGTAGATCAATTGGCAAAAAAGGCGGTCGACCTTCAACCCGATGAGCGTATTCGCTTGGTGGAGGCGATTTTATCGAGTCTTGACAAGCCGGATGCTGAGATCGAGAAGCGATGGGCTGCAGAATCGGAATCTCGATATGAAGCTTATAAGCGAGGAGAACTCGGGACAGTTGATTGGGATGCCATTAAGCGGAGGCATGGACGTTGAAGGTCAGTTTCATTGCCTCCGCAAATGTGGAATTGGATGAGGCCATAACCTATTACGACGACCAGTTGCCTGGTTTAGGTTTCCGGTTCTATGGAGAAGTGGATGCCGCCATCGAAAGAATAAAGCACATGCCGGAAGCATGGACCAATATTGGACCGCATACCCGACGTTGCATCTTGAATGGCTTTCCCTATGCCCTCCTCTATGCAATAGAAACGGATCTCATTCTGATTACTGCCGTCGCTCATTTGCACAGAGATCCAGAACATTTCAAGGATAGAATTTCATAAATATTTTAAAACGGCAAAATCGACCTCCCACTCATTCTTACCATCAAAAGTCTCCGTTTTCTGGAGCAGCATCCTGACCCCGTCCAGTGTGAAGATTTTGACTTCTTTTCGAGTGTCCAAAGATTGATCAGCTCGATCCCATCCAATCCACCAAGTTGAAATCCTTCGGCGCTACGAAAGTCCCTTTTATTCTCTCGCCTTTTGAAGCAGCAAGCCTCACAACACAAAAAAGCGCCTATCCTTGAAAATAAATTTAGCAATATTTGTTTTACATTTGTTTTACAAAGCTTTTATTTATTTTTTTGTATACTGTTTTATATTAATAATAAAAACTATAGAAAAATTAAACAAAAAATATAAAAATATGGGAGATCATATGAAATTATTACTGACTTCGGTATTCGGACCCTACGGGGTGGATGACGAATACGGCAGAAAAGAAAACAAGATGGAGTTGTTTCATAACCAGGTCACCCGGGAACAGGGGATTTTTTCCTACCGGTTCAATCACGGAAGCCAGGGACTCTATTTTCTGGCAGAAAACATTGAAATGCCCGCGGCGGTTCTGGATTTCCCAACGCTCAAACGATTTAGGAAGGAGTTGAAAAAGGGATATGATTACATCGGCATCAGCTTTATTATTCCCAATTTTAAAAAGGCCAAAGAGATGGCCTGCATCATTCGTGAATTATCGCCTAAGAGCAAGATCATTCTGGGCGGACACGGCGTGAATATCCCCAACATTGAATCGCTCATCGATTATGACTACCGATGCAAAGGGGAAGGCGTCTATTTTTTGAGGGAGCTTTTCGGGGAAAAGATGGACACCCCCATTCAGCATCCCCTTGAATACAGCTCTTTCAACCGGCAGGTCATGGGGGCCCCCTGGCCATCTGATTCTGGGATTCTCATTACGGGCGTGGGGTGCGCCAACAAATGCCGTTTTTGTGCCACATCGCACTTCTTCGGCAAGTATATCCCCTACCTGAAAACCGGCCAGGACATCTTTGACGTCTGCTGCCGCTACGAAGATGAGAAAGGTATCACGGATTTCGGCGTGCTGGATGAAAACTTTCTGAAGATGAAGGATCGTGCACTGGAATTGCTGGAACTGATGGAAACCCATGATCGCCACTTCAACTTTGCCATCTTCAGCTCTGCTGAAACGCTTAAGGAGATCGGGGATCTGGATCTTCTCGTGCGCATGGGGATAACTTTTGTGTGGGTGGGCGTTGAATCGAAAAGGGAGGTCTATCTGAAAAACAAGAATACGGATTTTCCGGTTCTTTTCACGGAATTAAAGAAACGGGGCATCAGTGTTCTGGCATCATTGATTCTATTCAGTGAGAAACACGATAAAAAGACCATCTGGGAGGATGTGGACTATGTCACCTCGCTTGGTCCGGATTATGTGCAATTCTCGCCACTGGGCCCCATACCGGGAACAAAACTCTACGATGATTATGAAAAGCAGGGAAAATTAATCAAAGATGTTCCTTATGAATCTCAGCACGGTCAGGGAAAAATATGGTTTCATCACGATCATTTTTCAAGAGAAGAGTCGGAAGATTTCCTGCGCCTTGCTTTTGATACGGACTATATCAGAAACGGCGCTTCCATGCTGCGGGTCATAAAAACAACTTTGGCCGGTTATCAATATTGCAGCAGCCATTCCGACCAGAGGGTGCGAAACCGTTCAACCTATTTCAAAAAAAGACTCAAAATGACGCGGTATTTTCTTCCGGCCTCCACCCTTTTTGCACAAAACCGGCGAAGCAAAACCCTGCTGGCGGAAATCAAGAAAGCCTATCGTCTAGAATTCGGGAGGATGAATTTCCGAACGCTGGTTCCCTCACTGGCGGTTCTTTTCTTCAGCATAAAAGAATATCTGAGATGCCGCATTATCAGTGACGTGAGAGTACCCAAAACATCCTATCGCCGGTGGACCAGGATTTCCACGCGCAAGGATCGATTGGCAAAGGCTTTCCGGCCCGAAGGCGCGGTCCCGAAGATCCCCTACCGCCTGGTGGAACAACCTGAGCGTTCATGAGGGTTAAGCCGTGCCCGCGCTACCTCTTGATCTGGTTGACGATCAGGGCGAAATAGCGGTTCACATAGGGATCGGTACCAGCCTTCATGGGCATTTTCCCCTCCACATAATTGCGCATGAAAGCATTGAACCTGAAAAAGGGGGAGTTGTTCAGCTGGGCCAAATCCAGAACGACGCCGGCAAGGAAGGAGATATCCAAAATGTGTGGAAGAACAGGATGCGCCACCGGATAATTCGTTCGAATGTGAAAGGTGGTTTTCATCTTGTCCACACCTCTCTCGGCATCAAAAAGCGCATCCGACATCTCATCGGTAAAAGCGGGCAGATGGTCGCCGAAATAGAGAAAGATGGTAGGACGGTGCCGGGTCATGATGTAGCTAGTGAGGGATTCAACAGCCATGTCCGTCTTTTGTAGACGTTCCAGGTAATCATCCAATTGCCGGGCGCTCTTTCCGGACAGTTTTGCCGACAGGCAATCGGGCGTTTCAGTACGGTTCTTACGGCCATGGGGGCCATGATTCCCCATGGTCAGCACCACCAGAAAAAGGGGCATGGGACCATTGTGGTTTTGAAGAACCCTGATGGCCTGCTCCTCGAAGAAATCATCCGGGATGTGCCAGGATTCCGGATCGGGATACCCTAGATCTTTCGGATCATAAAATTCATCCATCCCGTAATGTTCATAGGTGGATATTGAATCCATAAACCTTCCCGAAACCGGATTCAGGACAACGGTCCGGTATCCTCTGCTTCTGAGATGGGTACCCAGTGACTCTTTGAGCCTGGGCACCAGGGTATAGGGGGAACAGGAGCCGCCGGGCCCGAAGATGAGCGGCGGAATGCCCGCAAAAAATCCAAATTCACTCATCCAGGTTCGCCCCCCGAATGTATGGACATTCAAAAGACCGCTTGCGACATTGGCCGGATGATCCTGAAACATTTTGAAAGACGTCATACCGGGACAGTCCAGCTTCAGGTATTGGGGATCAAAGGTTGATTCGTTTATCCAGACGAAAATGTCCGGTTTAACGGATGTCTCAGCCATTTTTCTTGCCGAGACGGTGGGAAGTTGAACCGACATCATGGTCCCGTCAAAACGGGGCATCTTGATTTCAAACAGAGGTAATCGAGAGATAAAGTAGGTAAACAATCCATCTTCTTCGAGTGACCGTTTCAGGCGGGACACACCCTGTCTTGTTGAAAAGGCATGATATATTCTGTGCATGGAGGAGCTGAAATCCACGAGTTGCTGGATCCATACGCCGAGTACGATCATGGCTATGGTGATGACAAGGAGCCTTTTTACAAGCCCTCTTGCATCCCTGGTATAAACCAGGAATCGATCTATCTTCCGGTCAACTTTCCTGAAATAAGCCAGGGCCACCAGTGCAACAAAGAGAGTCGGGAGGGATATGAAAAGATAGAGGTTTGAATACGCTTTCAAGACATCCCAGAGGTCGGATAGGTTGCTGAGATAGTGAAGATCGGCGGGGGTGATGGGTTTGTGCCACACCTCCAACTTCACAGCACTCAGGGAATAGAGCGCCGCAAGGAGGCCGGAAACGGCCATCGTGGAAATGAACCAGCTGTTCACCACGAGCAGCAAGAATACAAACAAGATCAACATGGGCAGAAAATTCAGGAGACCACGGCTGATATGAAAATCCGCATCCCAGAACAGGCCCGCCAGAACAATTGCCAGCAATGTATAGACGACTTTCACCAGAATAAAGCCTTTCCAGGAAACCGATGCGAGAATCCTCCCGGATAGCGGAAGGCCTGCGGATTGTTTCACCTTTTCGCCGCCTTAGCAAGCATTTCATCCCTGTCCTTAATTTTAGCGGTTGAATTCATGCTTCCATGGGGATAGGATTGAAGATCAAGTGAATCGATTGCCCTTCTATCAAGACAGCGAAATAAAACTACGGGCAACACCCGGGTTATGGTCCATGCGCCAATCAAGATGGTTTCTTCATCCAATCCTTATATTCATCTTTTCCGTTACGGCTGTAGCCCTGTCCCTCACCCTGTATATCTACTGGTATGTGGAGGTCAGGGCGGACCTGCAGACCGTCACGGAGAAGGCCAACCTCGACTCGAATCAGGTCCTTACGGCTCAAACCTGGATGGTGATCATGGTGCTTTCCATTCTCGTGGGAATTATTCTCATGGGCATCTTCATCATTTTTGTTTACAATCAAAAGACATTCCACCTCTACCGCCTCCAGCGTAACTTTATCGGCAATTTCACCCATGAACTAAAGACCCCCGTCACTTCCCTGAAACTCTATCTGGAGACGTTTCGAACCTATGTGCTTCCCCGTGAAGACCAACTCAAATATATCGAGTACATGGTTCAGGATGTGGACCGTCTGACCTTCAACATCAATCGGATACTGGACCTTGCAAAGATCGAAAGCAAAACCTACGGTGGGCCATTTGAGCGAAAGGATCTGGTCAGGACGGTTGAACGCTTCTATGAAAAAAACCGTCACCTCTTTGACGGATGTAAAATTCACATTCATAATCCTACGAAACGCTACTTTCCCTACCGCATCAGTCCGCCCCTGTTTGACATACTTTTGATGAATCTCTTCACCAACGCCGTCAAATATAACGAAAGCGAAATGCCCCGCCTGGAGATTACGTTTCAACCCAGAGGGAGAAGATTGCACGTGCTTTTTAAAGACAACGGCATCGGACTCGAAAGGTCTGAATTCCGAAAAGTCTTCAAGAAATTTTATCAGATTGGACGT
The DNA here is from genome assembly GCA_022340265.1 of Deltaproteobacteria bacterium. GTDB lineage: Bacteria > Desulfobacterota > DSM-4660 > Desulfatiglandales > Desulfatiglandaceae > NaphS2. The sequence continues at coordinate 21,683 of JAJDOH010000188.1, forward strand.
GCCGATGATATGTCGGCAAAAGGCACGGGCCTAGGTCTCTACCTGGTGGAGAGTATCGCCCGGTTTCATAAAGGAAAAGTGATTGCAGAATCCAGAGGGAGTGGAAAAGGGTCTGTCTTCGCTCTGGTTCTGCCGTTCAACACCTTGCGACCTTTGGTAAAAGAGGAAAGCCATGAGCGCCAATAAATCACAAATCCTCGTGGTGGAGGATGAAACCCACCTGGCCGAAGGGCTCAAATTGAATCTGACGCTCAAGGGGTATGACGTACAGATCGCCGAAGACGGACCCTCAGCCCTGGAAAAGTGGAAACAATGGCAGCCGGACTTGATCGTACTGGACATCATGCTTCCTGGGATTGACGGCTTATCGGTGCTTCGCAATATCCGCCTTGAAGACGAACGTATTCCCATTTTAATCCTGTCGGCACGAGGCGATCCCGATGATAGAATCAAAGGGTTCTCCTACGGTGTGGACGATTATCTTGCCAAACCCTTTAACCTGGATGAGTTTCTGCTTCGGGTAGAACGGCTCTTAACCCGGGGAAGTTGGTCGCAAGAAAAAAATTCTATCCGAAACAGTCTTTCTTCCCTGCCCAGGATCTACCATTTCGGAGATAACAGAATCGATTTCCAGACCCTGAAAGCCCATGGCCCTTACGGTGAAATCAACCTGACCGAACAGGAGGCCAGGCTCCTGAGGCTATTTATCGCCAACTGCGGTCGCCCCCTTTCCAGAAGAACGCTTCTGGAAATCGGCTGGGGATACGCCAGGGGGACCACCACCCGGACCGTGGATAACTTCATGGTCAGATTCCGGAAATATTTTGAGCGCAACCCCAAAAATCCCGTCTATTTTAAAAGTCTGCGATCGGTAGGATATATCTTTGACCCCGAACAGAAAGAATGATCCATTTGTTATTCTGGGAATCGACATCGGCTCCGTTTCAATCTCGGTGGCTGAAGTAGATTCAGAAAGAAAAATCCTGAAAACCGCCTATCAATTTCATCACGGCGATATCAAAGAAACCTTCATCAAAATCATGAAAGTTTTTGACCTGAAGGGGATTTGCGGCATGGCCGCCACATCATCAACCCCGTTGTCCATCAAAGCCAACAACCATTACGACAACCGGGTTGCTATCATCGAGGCGGTCCGGCACTTTCATCAAAAAATAGGCGCCATCCTGGTGGTGGGCGGTGAAGCATTCGGCTTGATCGGTTTTGATGAAACAGGCCGGTATCGCAGTTTCAAAACCAATACCAGTTGTGCGGCCGGAACCGGGAGTTTTCTGGACCAACAGGCCCAGCGGCTGAATCTGGAAAGCGCCCAGGCTTTAAGCGAAAAGGCCTTAAACAACCGCGAGAGCGTTCCCAAAATCGCATCCAGATGTGCTGTTTTTGCCAAAACCGACCTGGTCCACGCTCAGCAGGAGGGCTACAGCCTGGAGCAGATCTGTGATGGATTGTGCCACGGGCTGGCAAAGAATATCGTGGACCGGCTTTCCATAAAGCGAGAGACATTCAACCCAATTATCTTTACGGGCGGGGTGTCCCGCAACCGGGCGGTGGTCAATCATATTCGAACCATTGCGGGAAAGGAGATCATCGTCGACGAAACGGGCGTTTACGGAGCCATCGGAGCGGCCTTTCTTATGGCGGATACATGGCCGGGAAAAACCGTGATGCCCGTTGGATCGGTGAATGACATGCTTCGCCGCGAAACCACGCAAAAAAAATACTTTCATGAGCCGCTTCAATTGATCCTCTCCCATTATCCCGAATTCGACGGTGTTGAAAAATACGCATATGTCGACCGGAATGACGGCATTTCATATCCCGTGGAAGTGGATATTTACGAAAACCTGACGCCCCCATTGAACCGTGATGTCCTCCTCGGCGTGGATATCGGAAGCACCAGCACCAAGGCCGTGCTCCTGGATACCCGACACCGGGTGCTTGCGGGGTTCTACACCAGCACCGCCGGAAGACCGGTGGCCGCGGTTCAGCGGCTCTTTTCAGCCATCGATGACATGGCCCTCAAAAAGAAAACGGACATAATCATCAAGGGCGCCGCAACGACCGGCTCCGGAAGAAAATTCGCGGGAAAGATCATGGGAGCGGACATCATTATCGATGAAATTACGGCCCACGCCCGGGCGGCATGCGAAATTGATCCGGACGTGGACACCATCATTGAAATCGGTGGACAGGACAGCAAATTCACCACGCTCAAAAACGGCCGGGTCACTTTCTCCATCATGAACAATGTGTGTGCCGCGGGAACCGGAAGTTTTATTGAGGAACAGGCCAGGAAACTGGGGTGTCCCCTGTCCGATTATTCCGCGAGAACCGCAGGGCAGAGATCTCCCATTGTGAGCGACAGATGCACGGTTTTCATGGAACGGGACATGAACCATTATCTCTCCCTGGGCTACGCCGTGGATGAAGTGCTGGCCTCCGTGCTTCATGCCATCCGGGAAAACTACCTCACCAAAGTGGCCACCCTGGGCAGCATGGGAGACACCATCTTCTTTCAGGGGGCGACGGCAAAGAACATGGCCCTGGTGGCCGCCTTTGAACAACGGCTTCAAAAACCGATCCATGTGTCCAGGTATTGCCATTTAACCGGCGCGCTGGGGGCGGCCCTGACCCTTTTAGACGAAGGCATGGGATCGAATGCCGTTGAGCGAAAAAGCGGCTTTCGAGGAATTTCCCTTCACCGAAATCCCATCCCGGTCACCACTGAAATCTGCGAACTGTGTACCAATCACTGTAAGATAACCGTAGCCCATGTGGGAGGCGAAAAGGTCGCTTACGGATTTTTGTGCGGCCGAGACTATGATGTCCAACGACACGTCAACAAGAACCTTTCCGGCTTTGATCTGCTCAAAGAGCGCAGGAAGATTTTCGATTTCAAAGCCCGTTCAGGCCCTTCTGAAGAGATCACCATGGGGTTACCCGCCGCCCTCCATCTCTTTGAAGACCTTCCTTTCTGGAAGAAGTTTTTTGATGCGCTCTCCATCAGAACCGTCACCAGTGAAAACTTTAATGACGCCCTGAAAGAAGGAAAACATATTGCAAACGCCGAATTCTGCGCGCCCCTGTCGGCCCTTCACGGACATGTTCATTACCTGATGGACCGCTCCGATGCGGTTTTTCTCCCCTTCTATCTGGAAAAAAGGGCGCCCCAGAGAGGGATAAGGCGCCAGTATTGCTATTACACGCAATTTTCACCCTCTCTCATATGCGAAAAAAAAGTCCTGACGCCGCTTATTCATTATCTTTACGGATCGCTCCGCACCAAAATCGAACTCTACA
>JAJDOH010000244.1 GCA_022340265.1 Deltaproteobacteria bacterium
AGTTGGAGAAAGTTCTTTTACAGACCCACCTCAAATGCTCCATCTCTCCCGGCATCCAGGTGCCTGGGCCGGTCATTCTGGCCCTTTCCAGGTTGAGTGAAAAACGCCATGGCGCCATCATCGTAATGGCCAATGAAGACAATCTGGAAGAACTCCTACAGGGCGGCACGTATGTGGATGCCCCCATCAGCGTACCTTTGCTGGAAAATCTCTTTTTCCCGGGAAGTCCCCTTCATGACGGGGCAGTGGTCATTAAAGACGCCCGGATTCAGAAAGCCGGCGTAATTCTCCCCATGGCGCCCCACTCCGCTGAGATAGACCGGTTGGGACTGGCGACCCGGCATCGTGCTGCGTTGGGACTGAGCCGGGCCAGCGACTCATTGGTCATTGTGGTATCCGAAGAAAAAGGCTGGATTTCCATGGCCTTGAAAGACCATCTTTATCCGAACCTGGGCACTTTCGCCCTGCTGGAGAGCCTGGGCTCACCCCAAAAAGGATCAGATAATTCATGATGACTCAAAAGGAAAAAATAGGAATTTACTCCATCGGGGTCAATGTTCTGCTGGTAGCCCTGAAAGGGACGCTAGCAGTCCTTTCCGGTTCGGTGGCCCTGGTGGCGGATGCCATTCATTCCGCTACGGATGTTGTTTCTTCCATCACGGTCCTGGCCGGTATCAAAATCAGCAAACGAAAATCCAAACACTTTCCGTACGGACTTTATAAGGTTGAAAATTTTGTAAGCCTTCTCACATCCCTTTTCATTTTTCTGGCGGGATATGAAATTGTCAAAACCGTTTTTGTTGAGCCCTTCACCCTCAGAACGCAATACCTTCCCTATGCCATGGGAGGGCTGGTGGCGGCCATGGCCATTACCTTTGCCTTTTCCCACTACGAATTGCGCCAGGGAAAAACCATCGGCTCACCCAGCCTTATTGCGGACGCCAAACATGTTCGAACGGATATGATGAGTTCCTGCGTCATTCTCGCCGGGCTTGTGGGAGGACTCTTTGACCTGGAACTGGACCGCATCGCAGCCATTGTGGTGGTGCTGATGGTATTCAAAGCGGGCGCCGGTATCTTTATAGATGCCTTCAGGGTACTGCTGGACGCCTCCCTTGACTTTAAGACCCTGGACCAGGTGAAAACCATTATCCTGAAAGACCCAAGAGTGGTTGCCATCAACGGATTGTGGGGAAGAAACTCGGGGCAGTACAAATTTATTGAAGCCGATATCATCATCAAGGCAGGGGATCTTGAAAAGGCCCACGTGGTGAGCCAGCGGATTGAAAACCATATCAGGGCGGCTGTTGCCCATGTGGACCAAATATTGATTCATTACGCGCCACAAAAACGGGAAACCCACACGGTGGCCATTCCTCTCCAGAATGATCGCCGGAACATCTCCGAACATTTCGGCACTGCCCCCTGCTTCTATGTGGCCAAGGTCCGGGAACGCGACGGGATACTCCTCTCGGAGGCATATGAAACCAACCCTTTTGCCGGCGAGGAGAAGGGAAAAGGAATCAAGGTCAGCGAGTGGCTTCTTGCAAAAGGCGTGGATACAGTCTATACCCCGAAAGGCTTTGAAGGAAAAGGCCCCGGTTATGTCTTTTCCGATGGGGGTGTGGATGTGCTCTTGACCGGGAACAAAAACCTGGCGGCCATTCAGCATGATATTTTGAAGAACACCGAGGCCGAGAAACCGTAAACCGCTAACCGGAAAACATAAACGGTTCCCTATTGACTTTGTTCATCTAATAATATAGTGCAGACCTACGGAAAATATTGGAAAATGGAAGTTTATGGAAGACATACAAAATCACAGAGACCATCGCAATATTGATATCGACCAGGTGGGTGTCAAGGGCATCCGGTATCCCATTACGGTTCTGGACAAGGACATGGGGGAGCAACAGACCGTAGCGGAAATCAATATGTACGTAAACCTTCCCCGCTATTACAAAGGCACACACATGAGCCGGTTTGTGGAAATTCTAAACGAGCACAGCCGGCGAATATCGATCCAGAATTTCTCGGAGATTCTGGAGGAAATGAAGGATCGATTGAACGCGGAAAGCGCTCATATGGAAATGAATTTTCCTTATTTTATCAACAAGTCGGCACCGGTTACCGGTGCCAGCGGTCTAATGGAATACAAATGCGCTTTCAAAGGTTCCCTGAACAGCGGGAGCGATCTGATCATCATGATTCATGTGCCCATTTCAACACTTTGTCCGTGCTCCAAGGAAATCAGCGACTTCGGTGCCCACAACCAACGTGGAGAGGTACGGCTTCAGGTTCGGTTCAAGAAATTCGTCTGGATTGAGGACTTGATCAAAATGGTTGAGGAATCCGCTTCATGTGAGGTGTTTTCAGTCCTGAAAAGGGAAGATGAAAAATATGTCACTGAACACGCATACCACAACCCCATGTTTGTGGAAGACATCGTGCGGGACATCGCCGTTAAACTGAGCAGCGACCCCAATATCACGTGGTTTACGGTGGAATCGGAAAACTTTGAATCGATTCATAATCACAACGCCTACGCCTACATTGAAAAAGGCAAGGCCCATGTGACGAAAAAGCCGTAAGGAGGAAACAATGGCCGACGACCTTAAGAAGATGTACAAAACCGTCATGGATGATCACTTTCCAAAGGATTTGACCATTTTATTCGGAGACCAGGTCCTGACCTACCGCAAAAAAAGTTGGAAGATTCCTGACCATAAGAGCGGTGAAATCATCGAAAAGGGCCTCAGATACGGTGAAAACCCGGGCCAGGAGGCGGCCCTTTATGAACTGATTCAGGGAAATCTCATATTGGGAGATTGTCAATTCATTGAGCCCGAAAACGGACTGGTTTCCGCCATTTCGGAAGAAGAGATGGTGCAGAGCGGAAAACATCCCGGTAAAATAAACCTGACCGATGTGGACAACGCCCTCAATATCATGAAATATCTCCATGCGGGACCGGCAGTGGTCATTGTCAAACACAACAACCCCTGCGGCGTGGCCTATGGCCCCACACTGCTCGAGGCCTATGAGAAGGCGGACATGGCGGACCGGATTGCTGCCTTCGGCGGTTGTGCCCTCTTTAACCAGCCGGTGGACAAAGCGACGGCGGAACGGATCTCCGAAAATTACCTGGAAGTGGTGGCGGCCCCCGATTATGAAGCGGGAAGTGTGGAAATCCTCTCAAAACGGTCCAACCTGCGCATTGTTAGGGTTCCCCGGATGGATCGACTTTCTCAGTTTGCCTTCAAAAGGTTTGTTGATTTCAAAAGCCTGATTGATGGAGGACTCATCGTACAGCAATCGCCGTTGAATCAAATAAGGACCATTGAAGATTTAAAGCCTGCCGTTTCGGAATATCAGGGGAAGACATACACCATTGAACGAAAGCCCACCGAGCAGGAATATGCAGACCTGCTGTTCGGCTGGCAGGTGGAACAGGGTGTCACGTCCAATTCGGTCATTTATGTGAAAGGCGGGGTGACCGTGGGCATCGGTACCGGTGAACAGGACCGGGTGGGTGTAGCTGAGATCGGCATTTTCAAGGCATACACCAAATACGCGGATGCTCTTTGCTTCAAGCGACACGGTGTCCCCTATAAGGATCTGGCGCTCCAGGTAGAAAAAGGAAAAGCTGACCGTGACCGCTTAAATGAAATTGATGCGAACACAAAGACGGCCAAAGGGGGTCTCATCGGCGCTTCAATGGTTTCCGATGCGTTTTTCCCTTTCAGGGACGGCGTGGATGTGGCCATCAAAGAACAGATCAGCGCCATTGTTCAGCCGGGCGGTTCCATGCGGGATTTTGAAGTGATCGAGGCCTGCAACGAAGCCGATCCGCAGGTTTCCATGGTCTTTACCGGCCAGAGAGCTTTCAAACATTAATCAATGGTTCAAACGTGGGCCTCAACCGGTCCACGCACACATACGCGGGAGAGAAAAAGCATGTATAACGCAAGTGACCTCAGGAAAGGGTTAAAAATTGAAATTGACGGTGAGCCTTATGTGGTGACGGCTTTTGAATTCTCAAAACCGGGAAAAGGACAGTCCCTTTACCGGTGCAAACTCAAAAATATGATCACGGGCGTCATTATTGATCCCACCTATAGATCGGGGGATTCCTTTAAACCGGCAGATCTTTCCGAGCGAAAAATGCAATATCTGTACAACCAGGATGATGAATTCTGGTTTATGGATGTGGAAAACTATGAGCAGTACGTTTTGAAGGAAGATCAGGTGGGTGACGCCAGAAATTATCTTATCGATAACCTGGAAGTGGATATCCTTTTTTTCGGAGACAGGCCCATCGGCATTACCCTGCCCAATTTTGTTGATCTTTTGGTTACCCAAGCCGACCCCTGGGCCAAAGGAGACTCGGTCACCGGCGATACCAAACCGATTACTTTGGAAACAGGTTATGAACTGCGGGTCCCGCCGTTTATAGAAGAAGGCGGAAAGATCACCGTTGACACGCGGACAGGGGAATATGTCACACGGGTCAAGGAATAAATCCTTCGAGGATGAACCGGGGACTTTTATAAAACGAAAACCCCTTCTATTATCGCGGGCACGAATTATTCAAAGCATTCGAGAATTTTTTATCACCCGAGATTACCTGGAAGTCGAAACCCCCCAGCTGATTACCGCGCCCGCACCGGAAGCCCATATTGAATCCATACCCGTTGGCGCCCGCTATCTGCAGACATCTCCTGAGTTGTGCATGAAACGGCTTCTGGCCCTTGGCTTTCCCCGAATTTTTCAAATTGCCAGGTGTTTCAGGGGGGAAGAGCGGGGGGATCTGCACCTGCCTGAATTTTCCCTTCTGGAGTGGTACCGAACCGGAATTGACTACCGAGTCCTCATGGTGGAGTGCGAAAATTTTTTTCTTTTTCTGGCTCATCAACTTGATTTGGGAACTGCGCTTTGTTACCGTGGCGTGACCGTTGATCTGGCGGCACCCTGGGAACGGCTGTCCGTTCAAGCCGCTTTTGAACGCTATGCCGCGGTCTCCGTGGACCAGGCACTGAGGGATGACACCTTTGATCAAACCATGGTATCGAAAATCGAACCACATCTGGGAATGAAAAAGCCCACCTTTCTCTATGACTACCCTGCCTCACTGGGAGCACTGGCTCGACTGAAACCGGGAAACCCTTCCGTTGCCGAACGCTTCGAAATATATGTGGCGGGAATTGAACTGGCCAACGGCTTTTCAGAACTAAACGATGCCCGGGAGCAACGCCTGCGATTTGAAAAAGCGCTGGCGCAACGGGCTTTTGCGGGAAAGCCCGCGTCTCCCATGCCGGAAGGATTCTTAAACGACCTTCGAGAGATGCCCGAGGCGGCCGGCATTGCACTTGGAGTGGATCGGCTGGTAATGCTTTTTGGAGATGCCCGCACCATCGATGAGGTGGTTGCCTTTACACCGGAGGCGGTTTAGGATTGTTTTTGAATCGCCAAATTTTTGAAAACCCTTTGGCTCTAAAAAAGTGCAGGCTGACCTTTTCATATATGTCGGATCAGCCTGCGCGTTTGGAAGGGGGCATCGATCTGTTAAGGAGGCTTGCCAAGTCTCGTGCCCATATATCCAAAAATAACAGCAATATTCATGCCGCAATATTTTCGTCATTTTGTTTTTCACCGCATTCGATCAAAAAAAGGGCGACAAACCTTTGGTTAGAGCGTTGCGGCGTCATTTTTGCCCTTGAAATAGGGTTCCTATTGAGATTATAAGAGTCATGGGTAACACCTGAATGCTTAACACGAGTTAATAAGGTTGCTTAACATTTTAGCATCCTGATCAATCTGGAATGACACTGCCTCAACAGGGAAAATTCAATTTTAATGCGCATTCTTTCATGGTAACCATCTGAAATTATCAAATTTATTTTAAAAGTGAATGGATAATTGCTTTTTTTGGGGTAATGGGGCCTTAATTTGGAAATTTTGCCGGTCTCTTTTTCGAGAAGTTTTCTTTAACGGTATTGTTTTTGCACCGGTAAGATTTTCATTCAACATTAATCAATGTTACGGGAGAGAAAAATGGCAAAAAAACTAGGTGTTTTTGTGAGTTCCGATCAACATTTGGACAAACTCATCAAATTATGCAAGGCAGCAAAGGAAAAAGGGGACGTTGAGGTTACCATCTTTTTCAGTCATCTGGGCACCATGCTGACGCAGGACCCAAGATTTGGTGAACTTGAAGGCCTGGCACACATGAGCCTGTGCAATGTGGGATTTGAAAGCCATGGGCTTAAACCGCCCGTTCAGGGCATTGCCGAGGGTGATTATGCCACACAGGCCAGAAACGGGGAATTGATCGAAGAAGGCGACCGTTACATCGTTTTCTAGTTGAAAGGGGTTAAGAATGGAAAATGTTCAACATGTGGCTTTTTTGGTGCGTCGAAAAGAAGACCTCTGGGAAGGATCAAGATCCACCTTGGGTCTGGCAGTTGAAAATCTGTATTCCTACATGTTCGTCCTGGATATCGAAGTGGACATGACCGAAGCCTATAAGGAGAACCTGGAATGGCTTGAAGATATGGAGTGCGAATACTATTCCAACAACAAAATAAACGCGGATAAGCATGGCTTTCAGTATCTGAGCCTTGAAGAAATTGGTAACAAACTCAAAGAGATGGACTTGATCGTCCCTTTTTAGGAGCCTGAAAAATGAAAATTCTGCACGTCTACAAAACCGAACCGGATGATGTTACCAAAACCCTGGCGGGGATCCTTTCCGAAGGGAAAGAAGTGACGGAAATTTCTCTCTACCAGGGGGAGCCGGACTATGGGCAGTTGATTGATCTGATCTTCGAACATGACCACGACAAGGTGATTTCCTGGTGGTAAAGAGGCACGTAAACCTGTTCGGCCTAATTTTAACGCTGGAATGAAAATAGCATTTGTTGCACAGCATTCCTAATGGAGGTGCCCGATGGACAACCCTTTTCTCTGGAAGACATGTTGGCACAGTTCGAAAAGAAACGGGATGACTTCGTAAACACTCTCATCCTTGAAGATTATACCCATATTGCCAAGGATGGAGATGAAATCGCCATCCAGGTTTCCGTTGAAAAATTTCCAGCGGTTGAAAATTTTGCCAACCACAGGGAAAAGCGTCTGTTTTTTGCAGCCAATTTCAACGTGGACTATCTGGGAGAAACCCATATCTGTCATCGGTGCTTTTCATGCTGTATAGCAGATCGGGAACGGGAAGATGCTCAGACCGCCACGGAACTGGCCAACAGACGTCTGGCAGCCATTTATACGTCTTTTGATCAAGCGGGCATTGGGTATAATCGAACATTTTTTGAATAACCATCAACTTTGAATGGTTCTGTTCACCTGAATATCGTATTCTTTGAGGCGTTTCCACAATGTCACTCGGCTGATCCCCAGGATTCCGGCCGCCTCGGTCTTGTTTCCATTGGTTTTTTTAAGGGCTTCCAATATCGCTTCTTTCTCAGCTGTACCGGCCCCAACCTTTTTGTGCCATCTTGCCGAAGGGGTTCTGTTTCTCCCAATTATATTGGGAGGAAGATGGTTTTGCAGAATCTCAACGCCCGGACAAAGCACAAAAGCGTATTCAATGGCATTGATCAGCTCACGGATATTGCCCGGCCAGTCGTAATTCACCAGCCGCTCCAGGGCCTCTTCATCCATTATGGTAATGTTTTTGTGGCTCTTAAGCCGAATACGACTGATAAAAGCATCAACGAGCAGCGGAATATCTTCACGCCGCTCCCTTAAAGGTGGCAGGTAAACGGGGATGACACCCACACGGTAATAGAGGTCCTCACGAAAGCGCCCCTCTTCCATGAGCCTTTTCAGGTCCTTGTTGGTAGCCGTAATAATACGCACATCAATGGAAAGGGGTTTCTGGTCCCCCACTTTTTCGATCTCCTTTTCCTGCAAAACACGCAGCAGTTTGACCTGCGTGGAAAGGGGAATATCGCCGATTTCATCCAAAAAAATATCGCCCCCGCTGGCTGCTTCAAAGCGTCCCTTGCGGTTACGATCAGCACCGGTAAAGGCCCCTTTCACATGGCCGAACAATTCGCTTTCCAGAAGGGATTCGTTTAGCGCCGCACAGTTCACTTTGACAAAAGGCCCCTCTGAACGTCCTCCCAGACGGTGTATGGCCGTTGCAACCAGTTCCTTGCCGGTACCACTTTCACCGTAAATGGTCACGGGGGCTTCAGAATCAGCGGCGCTTCGAATCAGATCGAACACCTGCTGCATGGAAAGGGATTTACCGATAATCCCCTCAAAACCCTCTTCAATACTCAATTCGCGACGAAGCGACGTGATTACCCGGTCCCGATCCACCAGGGCCGTACAATCGGCAAAGTTCTCAACGCCACCCACCACCACACCGTCTTTGTCTTTCAAGACCGCGGCGTTTTTGAGCACATGGACCTGAGAGCCGTCTTTGCGCTTTAGGGTGCACCGCTTGTGGCGCACTTTGCCCTCACTGAACAGCTGGCAGTGTTTGATGCCACCCAATGCCATTGATCGAAAACAGGTATTACACTGCAGGATTTTGCAGGATTTTCCGATCAATTCCTTTTCTTCGTACCCGGTGAGCGTTTCAAAAGCGTTGTTCACCGAGAGGATTATGCCATCCGGATCCACCACCATGAGTCCATCGAGCATGGTCTGAACGACCGTTTTCCAATACTGACTGTATTCATTCTCAAACATTTTGCCTCCGATCGAGAAACGCCCCGAACGTTAAACGTTAACATAAATGAACATCTGTTAATTATAAAACGTTAATGCTCAAAGCACAATACTATTATAATTATCCTATATAATCAAATGGTTATATCATTTTCGGCTGTTAAGAAAATTTTGGCACCCCATTTGCAACGTTACAAATCAAAATCTTTTCATGACAAGGATCAAAATGTGAAAAATGAGGTTAAAATTGACAGGGTTCTCGATCTCAGGGGTTGGAGTTGTCCCTGGTGCATTGTTAAAGCCAAAAGCTGGCTCAATCGTATGAAATCGGGCCAGATTCTGGAGCTGCTCGGCACCGATCCGGAAGCCCTCAAAAATTTCCCCTCGATTTTGAGGCATGGGAACGACAGAATTATTGAGGTTAAAGAGCACTCTGACTATCACCGGCTGTTGATCCGACGGGGATAACAGCGTGGATCGCCTTATTTCAGGCAAAAAATCAGGTTTTTGTTAAGGAGGATTTATCATGGGAGATGTAGATCTTAACAGCATTCAGGCGGATAGTGTAGTGGACGCAAGGGGCGTTTCCTGCCCGGGACCGTTGCTGGAAGCCAAAAAAGGGATGGGAAATGTTCAAGTGGGGCAGATTGTTGAGATCCTGTCCAATGATCCGGGAAGCAGGGACGATATCCCTAAGTGGGCCAAAAAGGTGGGTCATGAATACCTGGGTGTACTGAGCGTGGATGGTGCGGACAGGCTGTTTGTTAAACGACAGAAATAGTAAGGGAGCCCAAAATGGCAGCCCAGGAAAATCAGGCAAAAATTTTGATATTGGCGACGGAAGACTGCGCCTATCCGGGCGCCAACGCGGTGGGTCAAGCCCACATGAGTTACCCGGAGAACACTTATGTCCTCCGGGTCCGGGCCCCGGTGATGTTTCCCGAGCATTTTTATCTGGACTGCTTTAAAAAGGGAATTTATGGCATCATCGTCATGAGTTGTGGCGTGGAATGCCCTTTTGAGGGTGCCTATCCGGCCCTGGCCAAGCGCGTGGACAGGGTATACGCCATGATGAGGGAGGAGGGCCTGGACCCACGCAGGCTTCGCTTAACGGGAGTCTGTACCGTCTGCACCAAAGCCTTTGTCAAGGAAGTGAACCAGATGAACCAACTGATAGCGGAATTGGGGCCGCCCGGGGCCGAAAGTCAAAAAGCAGCAGAAGTCATTTGATGTCTATCAGGACCTAAGGAAAGACGAAAGGAAAGGTAATGTCCGCGGAAAACATAAAATTCGACGCGTTGGTAGTGGGGGGCGGTATCGCCGGCCTGCAAGCGGCCCTCGATCTGGCCGACCAGGATTTCAAGGTGGCCATTGTGGAAAAAGATGCCTCCATCGGGGGCAAAATGATTCGCTTATCCAAGGTCTTTCCCACCCTTGACTGTGCCAGCTGTATTACAACCCCCAAAATGTCGGCGGCAGCCCATCATCCCAACGTGACCAGTTTTACCTATTGCGAACTGCAAACGCTAGAAAGAACCGGCGGCGAAATCACGGCCCGGGTCACGCAGAAACCGAGATTTGTGGACGAAATCAAGTGCATCGGTTGCCGGCAATGCGAATACAACTGTCCTGTTTACGTCCCCGATGAGGAACAGGGCGGGTTTGCCGCTCGCAAAGCGATTTACATACCTTTTTCCAACGCCATCCCACAGGTAGCCCTTATGGATGTTCTAAACTGCACCCTGTGCGGAAAATGCGCCAAAGTGTGCCCCACCCAGGCCGTGGACTATTTCCAGAAGCCACGGGATTTTACCCTGACGGCCAAAACGGCGGTGATCGCCACAGGCTTTGAACTGACACCCCTTCGGGACAAGCAACAGTACGGATATGGTGAAATCCCAAACGTCATCACGGCCCTTCAAATGGAGCGCCTGCTGGCGCCCCACGGCCCATACAACCGCGTAATCAGACCCTCCGACGGCATGGAGCCGGATTCTATTGCCTTCATTCAATGCGCCGGTTCCAGAGACAAGAGCATGGGGATTTCCTACTGCTCCCGGGTATGCTGCATGTACGCCATCAAGCAGGCCATGCTGCTGTCAGGGGCCGTTCCCATGGCCGATATCGCTGTTTATTATATGGATATACGGGCCTTTGGAAAAGGGTATGAGCAGTTTTTTCAAAATTCCAAGGCCATGGGCGTTGAGTTTATTAAGGGAAAAGTGGCCACCATTGATCCGGGGGAAAACGGTTCCGTCAAACTCCAATATGAAGCCCAAGGAGCGCAAGGCGGCGTCAAAACGGCTACTCATGACCTGGTGGTTCTGTCCCTGGGCATGGTGGCCGGATGGAATCCGGAAAACATTTGTGCCGTGGGCACCGGAAACGACGCTTTCATCAAAACCATACAGCCCAAGATTGCCCCGACACTGACCGATATGGAAGGGGTTTTTGTGGCGGGTGTGGCGGCGGGACCCAAAGACATTGTGGATACCATTGTCGAGGCGGGCGCCGCAGCCATGGAGGCTTCCAATTATCTCACGAGACTGACCCGCAAACTTGCGGCCTGAGACAAGACCTTTTTGGGAGACAGCATAATGGCAGATGACAACAAAAATAGAAAGGCAACCCCCGAACAAAAGGTCGGTGTTTACGTCTGCCACTGCGGCGGCAATATTTCCGATCACATGGCAGTGGAAGAGGTCTGCAAAAACGCAGAGAAAATTCCCGGGGTCGTCAAGGTTCGAAATGATGTGTTCATGTGCTCGGACCCGGGTCAGGAATTGATCATGAAGGACATCAAAAACGGCACCGTGGACCGGGTAGTGGTGGCCTCGTGCGCCCCGGGTCTTCATGAAACCACCTTTCGAAACGCCATTAGCAGGGCCGGCGGCAACCCCTACATCTATGAACATGCCAATATACGAGAACAGGTAAGCTGGGTGCACCACGGGGATCAGGCCACCAACAAGGCCACCCGCCTGGTGGCTGCGGCAGCGGCCAAGGCCAGGGAACTTCAGCCCCTGGAACCCTTCAGGGTCAATGCAAAAAAACACGTCACCGTTGTCGGGGGAGGTATTGCGGGTCTCAAAAGCGCCCTGGATCTGGCACGAAAAGGGATCGAGGTGGCGTTGGTGGATAAATCGCCTTTTCTGGGAGGGTGGACCGCCAAATGGGATCGCGTCTTTCCAACGGATGATCCGGTTTCAGAACTGGTGACAACCCTGGCCGCTGAGGTATTGAATAACGAAAAAATTACCGTCTACACCTGTTCCCGGATCACGGCCTTTGAAGGGTTTATCGGAAATTTCAAGCTCACGCTGACGCAGGCACCACCCTAATCCGTTGCATATGAGGACTAAATTAAACGACTCAGTGCCTCGGGCAAAAGCTTAGGGGAATTTGTTCCCCTGGCTGGCATATGCCCCGCGAGCATTCCGGAAACAACAACGACCCATGATATGGAAACGGGCGCCATTGTTCTTGCCACCGGCTTTGAACCCTATGAGCCGAGATACGGAGAATATCGGTACGGAGAATCAAAAGAGGTCATCACCCTTCCGGAATTGATCCGGCTCATGGCGGAAAACCGTAAAAAAGGGGTTGGGGACACCCTGGTGGTAAACGACCGGAAGATCCGCAATGTGGCCATGATCCACTGTGTGGGAAGCCGACAGATTCCAGGGATTCACGTACCCGATGCCAAAGGAAATCTCAATGAATATTGCTCCAGAACCTGTTGCAGTGCAACCCTGCATGCTACGAGCATGATCCGGAACAATCACCCAAAAACCCGGGTCTTTGACTTTTATAGAGACATTCGAACCTATGGCCGGGGCCAGGAGGAACTTTACGAAACGGCGTCCAACAGCAAGGTGGTGTTTTTCCGCTTTGAGGCGGATGCGCCTCCTGAAGTAACCCGAAACACCGGTTCCGGCGATTTTCCGCTTAATATCAAAGTGAAAGACACCCTCACCTTTGATGAAGATCTGGTAATGCCCGTGGATCTGGTGGTTCTGGCTGTGGGCATGGAACCCAGCAACATATCCGACCTGGTTGAAATGATGAAACTGCCCGTTGGTGTGGACGGCTTCCTGCAGGAGGTTCACCCCAAACTGCGGCCGGTGGAAATCGCTCAGTCGGGGGTACTGCTTGCGGGGACCTGCCAGGCGCCCTTTGACATGGGAGAGACCTGCTCCGCCGCGTCGGGGGCTGCTGCCAAGGCCTCTGCCATCCTGGGAAAGGGCTATGTGGAACTGGATCCCTTTGTGGCGGAAGTAGATCTGAGCAAATGCCTTGGAAGCGGAAGCTGCGTCCAAAACTGCCTGGTGGAAGGAGCGTTGAGCCTGGTGGAAACCGAGGTAAACGGCGAGAAAGTTCAAAAGGCCCAGGTAAATCCCGCCCTTTGTACCGGCTGCGGCGCCTGCGTGGCGGTCTGTCCCGAAAACGCCATCAACGTCAAAGGATGGACCTTGAAACAGTATGAAGACATGGTGGACATGATCGTTTCCGACCAGATTCTGCCATCCCAAATGGCATAAGGGAGAGCGCCATGAGCAAAACAGAAAAAAGCACCGATCAGAAGGCCGCCATGAAGGCACTTCGTCTGGAGCGAAAGGAATGGATCAAGGCTGCTGCTGCTAAAGTGAAAGAGCACAACAGCGCCCTTCGAGCCATTCGCGCACAATTGAAGGACGCACCGCGAACGGTTCCCGGCATCGCCGAAGGGACCGGTCTTTCGTCCTCGAAGGTCATGTGGTATGTGGCCAGCATGAAAAAATATGGGGAAATCCTTGAGGCGGACCAGGACGACAGCTACTTCCGCTATGGGCTGGCTGGAGGTGAAAAAGAAAAATGACACAGGTATATCCCGAATTTGTTGATGAATTAGAGACTTTCGGCGTGAACACCACCATGGATTGCTTCAACTGTGGAACATGCGCCGCCATATGCCCGCTCATTTATGAACATTTTCCGAGAAGAATGATTCGGTACGCTCAAATCGGTGCAAAAGACCGCATCCTGGAAAACTATGAAGATCTCTGGCGGTGTCTCCACTGCGGGCTCTGTATCCAGACCTGTCCGAGAGAGGCCGACCCCGGAGATCTGATCCTGGGGTTGCGACGGTTTGTGGTGGATCACTGGAGGAGGCCCTGATATGTACAACCCGAGATATATCATCGATGTTCTTGCGGACAACATTCGAAAGACGCGTAACCCTTTCGGCGCGGGAAACGGTACTGTAAACAAGTGGTGGAAAGGAAACGACCTACCGTCAGAGGGCGATACCATGCTCTTTACGGGACTGATGTACCAGTTGATGCCCTTTATCAAGAAGACGACCCGCCACATCGAACGCTTTGAAGACACCAAAATGGCGGATTATGCCTGGCTTCAGAAATATGTTCCCAAACTGATGGTAAAGCTTGGCTTTATCTTTATGGCCGACAAGAAAGACAAAGAAGCCAGCAACCATATTCTGGAAAGCATGGTAAGATTACTGGTAAAATCGAATGTGAACCTGTTCTACCGGCCCAAACTGGATTATTACAGCGGCATCCTGCTCTACGACCTGGGAGACAACGAAGGGTTCATCGAACACGCCAAATTTGTTGCCACAAAACTCAAAGTCAACAACATCAAAAAGATCATCACCGTGGATCCCCATACCACCTACGCCCTGAAAGTATTATATCCCAAGTACACCGGCATCGAGTTTGATGTGAAAACCTATTTTGAGCTCATCGATTTCGAAGCCCGGGACGGGAACAACCAGGTGACCCTGCACGATCCCTGTTTTTACGGCCGTTACCTGGAATTGTCCGACAAGCCCCGGAAAATCCTGGATCGATTCGGCATTGACCATGTGGACGTACGAAATTCGGGGAAATTCACCCACTGCTGCGGAGGTCCCGCAGAGTCCATATCGCCGTCTTTGACAAAAGAAATTCTTTCAAAACGGTATGCTTCACTTCAGGAAACCGGAAAGCCCATTCTGGCCATGTGCCCCGTATGTCTGGGAAATCTTCAGAAAATCGGCGCGGATGTGGAGGATCTATCCGTTTTTCTGGCGCGATATGCAAATTAAGGTTATATTTATTGTTTATTTAACACAACATCATAAAGGAGAAGAAAATGGCAGAAGAAAAAAAAGAAAAGATTGTTTACATCTCAACCTATGGCGCTGAAGATCCGGAGAGAGCCAGCCTCCCCTTCGTTCTGGCCAATGCGGCCCTGGTCATGGAAGTGGAAGCGGTTGTGGCATTGCAGGGAGCGAGTGTTTTCCTCGCCAAAAAAGGTATGCTGGAGCATGTTCATTCATCGGGCTTTGCGCCGCTTAAGGAACTGGTGGATTCGTTCCTGGAACTGGGCGGACGTCTCCTGGTGTGCGTGCCCTGCATTCAGGAGAGAAAAATCGATGTATCGGATCTCATCGAAAATGCCCAACCCACAGCCGGCGGCACATTGACGGAAGAGTTTTTGAGCGCCGACGCCACGCTGGTTTATTAGGTCAGGAGTGCGCGTGCGGCAAACAGCCGGTGTATTTAAAAAAGAAACCCGAGGATGAATCATCATCCCCGGGTTTCGTCTACAGGAGGATATGCATATGAAAAAAAGAAGAGGGAAATCAACGTTAACTTTTTTGACCGCGGTCTTGTTTGCCTTTTCCCTGATGGTTTTTGGCCAGGCCGCAGCCGCCGATAAACCTGGGGATCTACAGGTCAAAGGGCAGGTCAAAGCGGTATCCAACAAAGCCAAGACCCTTTCCGTGAATGTGACGGACAAAGGGGTTATGCTGTTTAAATTCAACGAAAACACTAAATTTATCAACTTTACCAAAACCAACGAAATCAAATACCCCACAGCCGTGGTGGTGAAGTACAAAACCGAAGGGCCGGATAAGGTGGCCATATCCATCAAGAAGGCGCTCGTTTCCCTGCCCAAGGGAGTTACGGAAATCAAGACGGACGAGGTGGCGGCCTTGGTTGAAAAAGGACCTGATGCCGGAAACTACTTTCTGGTGGATGCAAGGCCCGCAACCGTTTCTTCAGCCGGACACATCCCCACGGCGGTCTCCATTCCCGTCACCGTGCTGGGGAAGAAGGGCGCTGAATTGTTGCCCGAAGATAAAAAGAAACTGCTCATCTTCTATTGCGGAGGTCCCACATGAGGCATGAGTCCTAAATCCGCCGGTCTGGCGAAAAAATGGGGCTACGAAAATGTGAAAGTTTATGTGCAGGGCGTTCCCGGTTGGAATAAATCCGGGCAGTATCTGGTGTCCACGCCTGACTACGTGAGAACGGCCAATATCGTTTTGGTCGACCTGAGGGCGCCCGCCACTGTTACCGCGGGTCATATCCCAAGGGCCGTGGGCATTCCCGCCGAAAACCTGGAAGCAGCCAAGGATCAATTTCCGGAATCCCTTACCGCACCCATCGTTTTTTACTCCGACAACATCGAAGAAGCCAAAAAGGCGGTCCAAATCGCCCGGGGATGGCGATACAAGAATGTCACACTGTTGGAATTTCCCGGTGTTATGGCCTGGAAAGAAAAGGGTTATGATGTCAATACCGGTCCTGCCGCCGAGGAAATCGTCTATGTCCGAAAACTGGAACCCGGACAGATCAGCATTCCCGATTTTGAAGCGGCCCTTAAGTCAAAAGCCATTACGGTCATCGACGTTCGCGGGCCCTCGGAATACGCTGCCGGTCACTTCCCCGGCGCCATCAACATTTCGCTGGATGAGCTTCCCACCCGACTGAGTGAGATCCCCGGCAACAAGTTTGTGGTGGTCCATTGTCGAACAGGTGTTAGAGGCGAAATGGCCTATCTGCTCCTCAAAGAGAAGGGCTATGATGTAAAGTATCTTAAAGCCGGTTGCCAGTGCAAATCGGACGGTACCTATATGATATGGGAAATGTAGGTTGACGGATCCCGGTTAAGAATCCTCGTCCCTTGATGGGGGCGGGGATTTTTTAATATTTAAATGCCCACCAGCGATCATCATATCTGGACTTTTTCAAGTGAATAGTGTAGCTTGGGGAAACTTACGATTTATAAAACCCAATTCGGATAAAGAACTTGATATTTTTGGGAGACTGTCATGAGTGAAGAAAAGGAACCAAGCGTCATCGGAGGCATTTTGAAAAAGTCCTATGCTGCCGTTTTCCATGAAAACTGGCCCGTGTGGCTGGGAGGTGTTCTCATCGGAATCATGAGCGTGCTCACTTTTGCCTGGGCGAGGCCCTGGGGGGTCGTGGGGGGCCTGAGAAACTGGGCCGACTGGGTTTTTCACCTAATAGGACTTTACGACAAGGCACCGGTTTCTCCCATTATTTCCACCAATTCCATTCTGACCCTGGGGCTTCTCTGGGGTGCTTTCGGGGCAGCGCTGATGTCCAAGCAGTTCGCCATCCGCATGTCACCCGGCATTGAATTGCTCAAAGGCGTGGTGGGTGGATGTTTCATGGGTGTGGGCTCCGCCATGGCTGGGGGCTGCAACGTGGGCGGATTTTACGTCGCTACCAGCGCCCTTTCCTTTGCGGGTCTGGCCATGATGGTGGGTCTGGTCGCCGGTGCCTACCTTGGATTGCGGTATCTTTACTGGGAAATGATGCATCTCCCTTCCTCGCCCCCCAAAAACAAGGGTGGCAAAAAAGTCAATCTGCTTTTTTTGGAACCCTACATCGGCACCATCGTCTTTCTCGCTGCCCTGGTGGCGGTCTGGTTTTACGCTAAAGAAGCCCATACACGGGTGGGCGGTCTGCTGTTGTGCGGCATCGGTTTCGGCATCATCATCCAACGGACCCGTTTCTGTTTTGTCCGGTGTTTCAGAGACCCATTCATGACCGGTGAAGCAGATATGGTAAAAGCCGTTTCCTTCAGTGTTATCATCGGCGTCCTGGGATTTGCCGCCCTTAAATGGACAGGTCTTCGACCCGAAGACGCCTACGTCACGTCCACCTTCTGGTTTGGAAGTCTGGTGGGCGGCGTTGTATTCGGTATTGGCATGGTGCTTTCGGGCGGGTGCGGATCCGGGAGCGTGTGGCGTGCCGGTGAAGGGCACATCAAACTCATGGTGGTGGTGATCTTTTTTGCAGCCACCAATTCTCTGTTCAAAGCGCTGATCAATTACTCGGCCGGCTTAAAGAAATTGATTGGAATGCGGGCCTTCATGCCCGATGTCATGGGATATCGATGGGCGGTGATTGGCCTGATCGCTCTTTTCCTCTTTTATTCCGTGGTCGCCCAGTGGAATGAGGAAACCGATAAATTTACCGTTGAGATGTGATCAAAACGGGATCTTTTGAGACTGCCTGAATCTTCAGATTGCGACGCTCGCTTGCAGGTCATCTTAAACGGCCTTGGGAAGGATGCGGCGCACATCACCAGCCGCATCAACGGGTTTACCCGTGTCATCAAAAAATTCGACTATGAAACCGGCGCCCTTGAAATTGTGAGTGAAACGCCCTATTCAAATGGCGAGCGGGCCAAAGTAAAATGCTACGGGGCTGATGATGTGCGGGAAGGAGTGGCTATCAACCGCCATGAAGGGGTGGATGTATCCATTACGGGAAATTCCACCAATCCCACACGGTTTCAGCATCCGGTGGCCGGCACCTATAAAAAGGAATGCCAGTTAAAAGACAAAAAGTATTTTTCCGTGGCCTCAGGCGGCAGCACCGGTCGAACCCTCCATCCGGACAATATGGGCGCCGGCCCGGCCTCCTACGGCATGACCGACACCATGGGGAGAATGCATTCGGATGTTCAGTTTGCCGGATCTTCGTCGGTTCCCGCTCATGTTGAAATGATGGGGTTCATCGGCATGGGAAACAATCCTATGGTGGGGGCTTCCGTGGCCGTGGCCGTGGCCGTTGAACAGGTCATGAAATAGAAAAGGAGGGGGTATTGAATGTCCATAACGGAAAGAAAGAACTATCATATCAAGACCATGACTCGTGAACAGGTGGATGTGGCCCTGGACTGGGCCGCGGACGAGGGTTGGAATCCGGGGCTTCACGATGCCGAACCGTTTTACACTGCTGACCCTGAGGGATTTTTTATGGGCTTTCTGGACCGCGAACCCTTGTCCTCCATTTCCGCCGTTCGATACGGGAAAGGATTCGGGTTCATCGGTTTTTTCATGGTGAAGCCGGAGCATCGGGGCAAAGGTTACGGGTTTGAGATGGGCCAGTGGGCACTGGCCCATCTGGAAGGACGGTTGATTGGCATTGACGGCGTCGTTGCCCAGCAGGAAAACTATCAAAAAGCCGGCTTTACCCTGGTCCATCGAAACATTCGTTATGAAGGGGTAGGTAGCGGCGAGCCGGTGAACCATCCGGAAATTTTGCCTTTATCGGGCATCCCCTTTGAAGAAATTTATGCCTGCGACCGCAGGTTTTTTCCCGGGAAAAGGGATGCCTTTCTCAAGAGCTGGATCGGCAGGCCCCACACCGTAGCGCTCGGCATACGTCTGCAAGACCATCTGGCAGGGTACGGGGTTCTTCGCCCCTGCCGATCCGGTTACAAAATCGGGCCACTCTTTGCACCGGATGCCGGCTGGGCGGAAACTTTACTTCTGTCCCTCTTGGGACACGCCCGTAAAGGGTCGCCCGTTTATCTGGACGTACCCGAAATCAATCCTTCCGCCGTGGCACTGGCAGAGGATAACCGCATGAAAATGGTATTTGAAACAGCCCGCATGTATAACCACAAGCCACCAAATCTCCCTTTGAATGAAATCTTCGGGATTACGACCTTTGAGTTGGGTTGAACGCCAATGCCGGTTTCTTCCTTTCATCTGGTACCCCCTTTAAACCCCTGAATGGCCCGGATCCGTTCGAGGACCGGGGGATGACTGTAGGACAAGAATACCTTGAGGGGGTGGGGGGTAAGGTTGGAGAGGTTGTCTACGCTCAGTTTTTTGAGGGCCGCAATCATGGATTGCGGTCTTCGGTAAGTTCTGACCGCCCAGGCATCAGCTTCGTATTCATGCCGGCGGCTCAGCATGTTCCCGAAAATGGAGAGGATCATTTCAATGGGGGCATAAAGAAAGCCGAAAAAGAAAAGGCTGGCATAGATGGAAATATGGTCCATTTGGAACGCTC
Source organism: Deltaproteobacteria bacterium (assembly GCA_022340265.1). Lineage (GTDB taxonomy): Bacteria > Desulfobacterota > DSM-4660 > Desulfatiglandales > Desulfatiglandaceae > NaphS2. Next base: position 19,809 of record JAJDOH010000244.1, read on the forward strand.
GAAAAAGCGCCGGATTGTTCATGAAAATGGATAGAATATAGAACATAAGCCCGGTTGACAGAATGGAAATGATAATGGATTTCAAAATATGCTTTTTTTTGTAGTGCCCCATCTCATGGGCCAGAATGGAAACCAGTTCTTCGGTGGTATGTTTTGAAATAAGGGTGTCAAACAGCACTATACGCCTGAAACGGCCGAATCCCGTAAAAAACGCGTTTGATTTGGTGGAGCGTTTGGATCCGTCCATGGAGAAAACGCCCTTCATTTTAAACCCTTGCTTTTTGGCATAATCTTCAATGGCCCCTTTCAGTTCCCCATCTTCCAGCGGTACGAATTTATTAAAAATGGGCATGATCACCACCGGCGCGATAAACATGAGGAAAATCTGAATGACCGTGAGCGCACCCCAGCAATAGAACCAGGCCATGGGTCCGGTTCGCTCAAAAAACCACAATACCGCCGAAAATACGGGGATACCGATAATGATCGCCAGCAACCAACCCTTCAGCATGTCAAGGACAAAGGTTTTAGGCGTTGTTTTGTTGAATCCGTATTTTTCCTCAATAACGAATGTGCTGTAAACGGAAAAGGGGAACCCCAGTATCTGGGACCCAAAGAGTAAAATACCCGCAAAAACAAGCCCCGTGGCAATGGGTCCCCAGTTTAAAGTTCCGGCGACCTGATCCACCCAGTTAAACCCTCCCAGCAAAATAAAAATGATGACCGCCGGCGTTGTGATGGAATCGGTAATCAGTCCAAACCGGGTATTTTCTTTCAAATATTCCTGGGATTTTCGGTATTTTTCCTCATCGTAATAACCGCTGAAGGCTGCCGGCAAATCGGTTTTAAGGTGTTTGACATTCAGAACGTCCACCACCACCCCCAGAAGGTAATCGCCTATCAGAATAGCCAGAATGATAATTGAGAAAAGATTCATGAAAACCCTTTGGTTTTTGTCCGTTACAGACGTCCTTCGATACAGGTGGTATCAAACCCGCCCCTTGTATTGTAAATGGTGGTAACCTTTAACCGTTCGGTTTTCAAAACTCGTTTCAGATCGTCAAAAATCCTTTTGGTAACGCCCTCCTGAAAAAGTCCCACATTCTTAAAGCTCACCACGTAATATTTGAGTGATTTCAGCTCAATACACCGGCCCCCTTCCGGGTAATACTCGATGATGAGCCGGCCCACATCGGGCAGGCCGCTAAAGGGACAGGCTGCGATAAACTCCCGGGTCTCTGTTTTGATGTACTGCCCGTGGCTGTCAAAATCAAAGGTTTCCAGAAAATCAGCTCTGATTTTTTCTGGGCTTTCCCACGGAAAGACTCGGCCTTCTGCTTCGATCATTGGTTTTCTCCTTTTTCCAGATGGGCCGCCGGTCCAAATCCGGCCTGCTACACCTGACAATGAGGTGCCCGTTATCCATACCCTATCTTCATGGAAAAGCCAATGCCAATTCGTTTTCACCAAAAATGCGAATGATTGCAAAAAAGACTTGAAATGTCTTTTAGAGCATGTCATAAAGAATGAATATATTTATCAACAGATAAACATTTCTGATAGGGATGAGCGGCGTGTCTTCTTTCCATCGCCAGCAGATCATAGGTAGATTCAAGATGTCCGACGAGGCGGCAGCAGCCGCTGCGGCAGCTACCGTGCCTGTGGTTCTGGGGGGACCGTCGATGGCATAAACCATCAACAACACCAACCAGGGCTGCGGGCGATTCGCAGCCTTTTTTTGCGGGGCTGCTTGAATTTGCAGCCCTTTTTTTATGGATACACGCGGTTTTTGAAGCAAAAGGAGACATCATTTATGCGAACCGAAATTGTTCACATCGGCGCTGCCGAACTGACTTATGAAATTCGAGGCATCATGCAGCTGGTTGAGAAATTGAGCAGCATGGGCATGGAAATCACCCTGGAAAACATTGGCGACCCCGTGGCAAAGGGTGAAGAAATCCCTCTGTGGCTCAAAAGCATCATCGCGGATCTGGCCATGGAGAATGATTCATACGCCTACAGTGCCACTTTGGGCGAGCTGGAAACGCGAAAGTACTTGGCCGACCTGAACAACCGAAACGGCGGTGTGCACCTGGATGAAAAAAATATCATCTTTTTTAACGGGTTAGGCGATGCCATTGCCAAAATATACGGTTTCATGCGTCGTACCGCCCGTGTCATCACCCCGACCCCCACCTATACCACCCACTCCTCCTCGGAAGCTGCCCATGCAGGACTTCCCCCGGTGAGCTATCCGCTCAATCCGCGGAATCAATGGTATCCGGACGTGATGGAATTGCGACGACGGGTGAAATACAACCCCGCGGTGGCGGCAATCCTGATCATTAACCCCGACAACCCCACGGGAATGGTATATCCGGACGATTTGCTGGAGGAAATTGTTTCCATTGCACGGGATTTTGATCTCTTTATTATCGCGGACGAAATCTATTTGAACCTCGCATACAACGGTCATAAGGGCAAATGTCTGTCCGAGGTCATCGGCGATGTACCGGCCATTTCCATGAAGGGCATTAGCAAGGAGCTTCCCTGGCCCGGAGCGCGCTGCGGATGGATGGAGGTTTATAACAAAGACAAAGACCCCATGTTCGCCGACTATATCAAAAGCATCATCAATGCGAAGATGGTGGAGGTTTGTTCCACAACCCTTCCGCAAAAGGCCATTCCCAGGGTTTTTGAACACCCTTCCTATGGGGATCACCTTACGAAACGCCGCAAACGCTATGAACATTTCTCAAAGATTGCATTTGAAAAATTAAAAGCGATTCCCGGTATCATGGTCAACCAGACCAATGGCGCCTTTTATATGACGGTTGTTTTTGAAGAAGGGAGGCTGAATCGAAAACAAACGCTGCAGATTGAACGCGCCGATGTTCGCGAGCACATTGAAAAATTAGCCGCCAAAGACGAAAAAATGCAGCTGGACAAGCGCTTTGTCTATTACCTGCTGGGTGCCACGGGTATCTGCGTTGTTCCTCTGACCTCCTTCAGTTGTGATCTGCAGGGATTCAGGGTAACCCTGTTGGAAACCGACGAAAACAAATTCGCGGAAACCTTTGACACCCTCGCCGGTAGCATCAAACAATATCTGGCGTCTGCATAATCCGAAAAACCTTATGGATTAAGGCACATAAAGTATCACCAGCAACTCTGCCGTTTCATCGCCCGGATTGGAGAGATGGTGATCGACGTTAGAATTGAAACGATAGGATTCCTTTGTACCCAGATGATGCTTTTCCTTGTCCACGAGGAGTTCCACTTCGCCTGAAGCAACATAAACGAACTCCTCGCCTTCGTGCCGGTAACCAACCCCTTCGTGCCCGGTTCTCGGAGGAATGGTGACGGAAAAAGCCATCAGGTGCTTATCCGCTTCGGACGGTGTCAGCGTTCGGTAGGAATACGCCTTGGTCCGCTTGGCAGCCTCTTCGAGGCGTCTTTCCGGTGAATCATCCATGGCAAGGAATGCCCCGGAATCCAGGCTCATGCTTTTGGCCAACTGAAGCAGAAGGGCGACCGGCGGTTCCACCTGCCCATCCTCTACCCACTGGAGATATTCGGCGGAACAACCGACCCGGTCTGCCAGAGCCTCAAGATCAACACCTTTGTCCTCACGGGCCTTCCTGACCCGCTCACCAACAGGCATCATGTCTTCGTTTTTCATTTTTTGATGTCCTTTCCTGAATGCCCTCGGTTCGTGCCCTCAAGTTTTGAAATTGAGCGCTTTCATGCTTCAGGCACCGCCATTTCAAGAATCTAAGTTTGCTATCGAGTATAGGCCGCAGGCCTTTCGGTGTCAATCCCATTGTCCACGGGCGTCAGCACCAGGGCGGTACGGGTGGGAAGATAGAGGCTGAGGACATGGCTTTTTGCATCACCCTTCTTGTCGGGAATGGTGAAATGACGCTGGTTCCGGCGCAGGCGGCCATGCCCGCCATATTCCGGCGCATCGGTGTCCATAACCATTTCATACGCACCCGGCGTTGCGGCTATAAAATAATCATTATGAGAAACGGTGGGATGAAAATTGAACACGAAAATAAGACCCCCTCGTTCAAAGGCCAGAACTTTGTGTTCGAAATGGTCCTTGATAAGGCTGGGGACAAAACCTTCGAGAAGCCGATACCTTTTGGCCAGTCTGATCATATGACGGTCAAACCGGCCCAGAAAAGCATACCTGAGGTCAGGGTTGTCGCGAAGTCCCCACTGGCGCCTGGCATATTCATAGGACCATCCGTTGCCTTCACGGGGAAAGTCTATCCAGTCCGGATGGCCGAACTCATTCCCCATGAAATTGAGATAGCCGTTACCAGCGGTTGCGAGGGTGATGAAACGCACCAGTTTATGAAGGGCTATTCCTCTGTCCACGGCCAGACTCTCATGGGCCACATGCATATGATAATAGAGATCCGGTCCCATGAGCCTCAGTATCAGCGTTTTATCCCCCACCAGTGCCTGGTCATGGCTTTCAGCATAACCGATGCTTTTTTCATCCTTCCTTCGATTGGTCAGTTCATGCCACATGCCCCCCACTGACCACTCTTCGTCACGATATTCCTTCAGGATTTTGATCCAGAAATCCGGAATACCCATGGCCAGTCGATAATCAAACCCCATGCCCCCTTCTTTTAACGGCGCCGCAAGACCTGGCATACCACTGATATCTTCTGCAATGGTGACAGCGGAGGGGTTGACCTCATGGATCAATTCATTGGCCAGGGTCAGGTATGTGAGCGCTTCCTCGTCCACATTGTCGCCAAAATAATCCGCGTAGGAGGTAAACGCTTTTCCAAGGCCGTGATCCCGGTAGAGCATGCTGGTAATGCCGTCAAAACGGAATCCGTCAAAATGGTATTCATCCAACCAGTATCGACAGTTGGACAAAAGAAAATGTAGGACTTGCGGCTTGCCATAGTCAAAACAACGGGAACCCCATGCCTCGTGGATCCCTCGCGGGCCTTCATGAAAATACTGATACGACGTTCCGTCAAAACGGCTGAGCCCTTCCACCTCGTTGGCCACCGCATGGGAGTGGACCAGGTCCATGATAACCGACAGTCCCATGCCATGGGCCCGGTCAATTAATGCCTTGAGGTCTTCCGGGAAACCGAATCGGGAAGACGCGGCAAAAAAGCTGGAGACATGATATCCGAATGACGCATAATAGGGATGTTCCTGAATACCCATAAGTTGCAGCGTGCCATAACCCGCCTCCACAATTCTTGGGAGGACATGCTCGGCAAACTCCCGGTATGAACCAATTTTTGGCGCCTCCTGCCCCATGCCCACATGGGCCTCATACACAAAAATCGGGTTGGTTTCGGGCACAAAATCCCCATGTTTCCATCGATAGGTTTCGGGCGGCGACCACACCTGGGCGTTAAATATCAGGGTTTCGGGGTCCTGTACCACCCGTCTGGCATAGGTGGGAATGCGATCGCCTTCGCCGCCTTCCCAATGAACCCGAAGCCTGTAAATCATGCCGTGGGTCATGAGATGGGGGGAAACCCGGATCTCCCACACCCCGTCTGGGTTGATTCTTTCAAGTGCAAAGTCTTCAAGTTCCCGCCAGCCCGTCATCTCACCAATGAGAAAAACGGCTTTGGCATTGGGTGCCCATTCCCTGAACATCCATTGATCTTCAAGGAAGTGGAGTCCAAAAAACTCGTGACCCGACGCAAAGTCACCCAGACCCATTTTTCCCCCTTGGGTCAGGCGGTCCCTCAAAGCCTCCACACCTCTTATCCGAGCCAGGATACTCTTTTCATAGGGCCGGAGATACGGATCATTCCGCATTCCCCGTTTCCCATTCCTCATTTCATCTATTTCAGTCATTGATCAAAGGCCGCTCCAACATTTTTTCATATAGATCCATATAGCTTCGTGCCGTAACCGAATGATTAAAGGCTGCTTTGCCTTCATGCATCACCCGGGTGATTTGCCGGTTCTTCACATTTTCGGGAAGGGTGTAAAACGCCATGGCCTGGTCAATGGCCCAGGACAGACCTTCAGGGTCAAATGTCTTAAACAGGAATCCATTGCCTTTTTTCTGAGCCACATCCATATGGACCACTGTGTCGTGAATACCGCCGATATCATGTGCCACCGGAAGGGAGCCATAGATGGCGCCGATCATCTGAGGGAGCCCGCAAGGTTCAAACAACGACGGCATCAACACGAAGTCCGAAGCCCCGTAGGCCAGATGAGAAAGGTTTTCATCAAAGTCACAGATTGCCACCCGTTTCAGCAAATTGTGGTGCCAGTTGATCTCCTGGAAATGCTGTTTAAATGGACCATCTGCCACAAATACCACCTGCAACTGCCGGTCCCAGTAACGATTTACCACATCGTATAAAATATGTGCCAGCAACCGGCAGCCCTTTTGAACGGTGTCCAACCGCGACGGCCAGAAAAAAAGCGGTGCATTTTCATTTTCAATCAATCCCAATGCGCGTTGCAGCCTTTTTTTGTTTTCGCGTTTACCCTCCATGTGGGTATCCGCATCATATTGGCATTTCAATCGTTTGTCGGATTCCGGATCAAAGCTCGCGTCCGGCGCGTTGGGAATACCCGTGGCACATTGGGCCTCAAACTTGTCGGTCAGTTCTCTTCGAAGAGACTCTTTGACGAAATCATGCTGGCCGTTTACGATCTCTTTCAAAAATGTTTCACTCACCGTGTTGACAAAATGGGCTGAAAAAACCCCGCTCACCAGAAAATCCACCGGATTGCTTTCCCGAATCTGCTCATACCCTGAAGGATAGTGGTCATAAAAAAGGTACTGCCAGAAAGAGGCTGCATCAATGCCCCGGTCTTCAATATAGGCCAGTGGGCGTTTCACCGTATGGATGTTGTGAATGGTAAACAGGCAGGGAATCTCCTGTTGGCGGGCCATGGCGGGAATCAGACCGGTCATCCAGTCGTTGCAGTGAATCAGGTCGGGTTGAACGCGAGGGACAATATTGTTGATGACTTCCCGTTGAAATGCCAGAGATATCTTGCCGTTTTCGTTTCCATAAGTGGAATAGACGCGATCAAGGTAGAAGAAAGCCCGATCTTCCGCCAGATGAATTCGTTCGGCCGGCATTTTACGCCGAATAGCGTCCAACTTCTTGATTTGAAGGGGAGCAATGCCGGCACCGAACATGCACCGATAATCCGGCAGGGCCACATGAATATCAGCCCCCTGTTCAAACAGCGCGCTGATGAGTGTCGCCGAAACATCGGCAAGCCCCCCCGCCTTTGCTGACAAGTTATCAGCAATGTCTCCCATTCCTCTGGGAAGATAGGTGACTTCAGGGGTCACCAGAAGAATGGTGGGGTTGGCCAAGAATGTCTTCATGATATCTGCGGCTCCTTTTCAGGCTTTTGCCCAGGTCACAAAACCGGGCGTCATTTTGATGAGCGCATCCCCTCGCGGCATCACCCGGGCTGAAAATCCGTATTGACCCGAAGAAACACAAGTCAAGTTACAGTTGTACAGGTAGTTTCCATTTCCTTGGTCCTCTCTGACCGCCATTAATTCGGTATGGCTTTCTGAAATGGTGTCAAGGGATTGGACATTCCCATGATAAAGTTCCACATGGACTTCTTCCGGCTTCAAATCACCCAGATGAACCAGGGCCGTCACGGGAAACGTCTCTCCCACTCGTACCGGCGCGGAACCCTCTCTCTCGTAGGCGGGGGGTGAAAGTGAGATATTTTGCCACCTCGATTGATATCGTTCGCGAAGCGATGCCATTCTTTCCGCCCCGGCGCCATGATCTTCCACCAGTTCACCGTATCTTCGGGATGCCTGCGAATAAAATCTTCTTTCATACTCCTCCACCATTCGAAGGCTTGAAAAGTCCGACAGAATCATCTTCATGGATGCCTTCATCATCTTAATCCATCGAAAGGGCACCGAACCGCCTGCTCTATCATAAAAGCAGGGGATCACTTCGTTTTCCAAAACATTGTAAAGGGCATGGCTGTCCACAAGATCAGAGTCCGCATGGGCTTCATAATCCTCCCCCTTTCCAATGGCCCACCCCGTTTCTTTGGTGTACCCTTCACACCACCAGCCATCCAGAATGCTCACGTTGAGAACACCGTTTACAGCCGCTTTCATTCCGGAGGTACCACAGGCTTCGAGCGGCCGCCTTGGCGTATTGAGCCACACATCGGCGCCCTGCACCAGGAGTCTGGCCATGTGAATATCATAATCTTCCAGCAGGACAATTTTGTGCCGCAGCCGTTCATCAGAGGCATGCTTGAAAATATGTCGAATGAGACCTTTGCCTTCTTCGTCTCGCGGGTGGGCTTTCCCGGCATAAATAATCTGCACCGGGCGGTCTTCATTGCTGAGAATTTCATTTAAGCGATCAAGATCCCTGAGGAGCAGATTTGCCCGTTTGTAGGTGGCAAAACGGCGGGCAAAAGCAATGGTCAGGACATCCTCATCCAAAGCCGATTCCGCTGCTTCCACCACGCTTTTTGGCGCGTTTCGACGTTCACACTGATTTTTCAGCATCAACCTGCAACTGTGGATCAGACGGTTTCGGCTCCGTTTGTGCGCCTCCCACAGATCCATGTCGTTTATTCCGTCAATTTCCCTTAAGTTTTCCTTTTGCCACGAATTACGGTGCCAATTAACTCCCAGCCGATCCTGAAAAAACATGGCATTGTCCCGGGACACAAAAGAGGGAATGTTCACACCGTTTGTCACATGCCCGATGGGGATTTCCGTCTCCGACCTTTCAGGCCAAAGATTACGCCACATGTTCCGCGCCACCCGACCATGGAGTTCACTGACGCCGTTTAAATACTGGCTCATTCTAAGACCCAGTATAAACATGGAAAGTTTACCGTCCTCAGCCGTCCCGGCATGTTGGCCCCAAGACAACATTTCGTCCACCGAAACCCCCAGTCGCGTTTCGAACGGCTGCAAGTAGGGTCTCACGAGCTCCGGTGCAAATTCATCGTGTCCCGCGGGAACCGGTGTGTGGGTTGTGAACACCGTTGTGCGGGGAATAATTTCCTTGGCCGTGCGGAGATCAACATTTTCCGTCGCAATGGTCTGGGCCAGTCGTTCCAAACAGGAAAATGCCGGGTGACCCTCATTCATGTGGAAAACCTTGGGCTTCATTCCCATTGCGTTCAGGGCTTGAACCCCACCCACCCCCAGCAGAATCTCCTGTGCGATTCGGAGTGCGGGGTCGGATACGTACAGCGTTGCCGTAATGTCACGAACGGCCGGTGAATTTTCACGCAGGTTGGTGTCCAGCAGAAACAGCGGCACCCGTCCCACGGAAATCTTCCAGATCACCGCCTTTATCGTTTCAGACGGCCCGGGAATGTTGATTTGAATCTCGTGGCCCTTATCATCGCAAACTTTTTCAAAGGGAAGATGGTAAATATCCGTCTCCGGATACTCTTCCTGCTGCCAGCCATCCTTGTTGATACGTTGATGAAAATACCCCTGACGGTAAAAAAGTCCCAATCCCACCAGCGGAAGGCCGAGGGTGGAAGAGGCCTTGAGGTGATCCCCCGCCAGAATCCCCAGGCCCCCTGCAAAGATGGGAAGGGTTTCGTGAATCCCGAATTCCATAGAAAAGTAGGCAATGGCACTTTCCTGGCCATAGGTCTTTTGATAGAGTTCCGGAAGGGAGGCGTTTATTCTTGTCTCAAAAAGCGCCTTTACGCGGGCTTGATGGTCGAGAAAGCCGATATCCGTGGACAGCTCCTCAAGCCGTTCTTGCGAAACATTGGCCAACAGCAGAACCGGGTTTTGTCCTGCTTTTTCCCAGAGTTCCCAGTCAATTCGGCGAAACAGTTCTTTTGCGTCCTGCTCCCAGACCCACCAGTAATTTCTCGAAAGGACTTCCAGAAAGGAGAGGGGCTTGGGGATGTTCGGCAACACCTGAAACGTTTGAAAATGATTCATGTTTGTTTTACCTCTTTTCACATCAATGCGATCAGATTTTGGCTTCTAACAGTCCGTTAAGCGATCAGTTTTATCCATACACGCAACAGTTCACTGACCCCCCATGCCTGGGCATCACAACCCCGTTGTGTATGGGGGAAATCACCATCCAGAATTTCAGGCACCTGGCCAAGACAGTCATTGTTCATCAGATCAGCACCTGCGGAAAGCCACGACAGTGCCGTTTTTCGGGAAGTATCGCCATAGGTTTCGGCCCATGCCTCGCAGTAGGACGGAAATATCCACGTCCATGCCGTACCGTTATGGTAGGCCGGCTTTCGCCGTGTATCCTCATCACCCGCATACTTCCCCCAGTAGGGGTTGTGGGGATCGTTTAACGTTCTGCCGTTAAGCATAATTGAGATGGGCCTTTGAACCGGTCGATCCGCAAGGCTCCGGATAGCGCCGGGGACCAGCAACTCGTCACAGGCTTTCAGTATATGGCGACAAACAAAGGGCTCCTTAACCGCGCCCAGCGTTATGGCCAAAAGCTGATTGGGCCTCAACGCATCATCCGGGATCCCTACTTTTGCGGACTGGCCGGGCCGGGCATGAAGGCAGTCCGACAGGTATTCTTCATTCACCCGGAAAAGATCCATGATAGATGCCTCAACACGTTTGGCCATTGCGCTCCAATCATAAGAACCTTTCTTTCTTCTCCTTCCCTCCAGAAAAGAGAGAACTTTCAGGGCCCGGTACCAGAGGGCCTGGATTTCTATGGGATAACCCTCTCTGGGAGTGCCTGCGGGAAAGTCCGTGTCCATCCATGTGAAATGGGCGGGACTGAAAATCAGTCCCGATTCCGGG
>JAJDOH010000245.1 GCA_022340265.1 Deltaproteobacteria bacterium
AAAGCGACAGAATTCGTCTGGAAGTGAAAGGCCACGATTATGATCTGCTTTTATACGATAATGAAAAACTGAAACCGCATGCACCGATAAAAGCAAAGGGCGGTCCCACCGTCGTAGGGGGCACGGCATCAAAAGCGGAGCAGGCATCAATAACGGAAAAGAAATCACCAATACTGCCACAGTCCCAAACTTCAAAAAACGGCCCTGCAGTCAAACAGAACCCTACAATAACGAATAAAACGAACCTGAAAAATTCGACAAGGAAATAATAATGCAAAAAATTTGTTCTGAAACGATTTTGCTTTCAGCCTTACTTTTTCTCGCGGCTTTTTTTTGCCACGGCTGTGCCGGCCAGGATCAAAAGCCCCCGCTTTCTCACGAAAGCGTGACAGACAAAACCGACAAAAAAATTCTACCGGATCAAGCAGATATTGGAGCGGGCGAACCCCAACAAGAAGCTCTTAAGAAAAGCGACAGTCCACCTTCCACGGACCGAAGCGAAACAAAAGTCATGGCTGCGGATATTGCAAAAAAGGAGGCCGTCAACAAGTCGCGAACCGGAATTTATAATCGACGCACTTATGGTGTCATCAACAAAAATCGGAACCTGCCGTCATCTTCAACCACCAATACATCCCCCGAAGATGGGCAGATTGTTTTCAATTTTGATGATGCAGACCTTTATGAAGTCATCAAGACCATGGCTGAACTTCTCGAAATCAACTATATCGTTGACCCTGGCATTCAGGGAAAAGTGACCATCCATACCGCCCGCAAGCTTAGAAAAACAGACCTTTTCCCCGTATTTTCAGAGATTCTGGGGGTAAACGGGTTAACGGCCATGAAAGAAGGGAGCCTTTATAAAATTGTCCCCTTGAAAGATGCCCCCAGAATGCCCATGGACCCCATTTATACGCTGGGGCAGAAAGGTGTTGCACCCATGAACCGGGTCATCATTCAGATCATTCCGCTTAAATATATTTCTACCCAGGAAATGACCAAACTGGTAACCCCCTTCCTCTCATCAGGGGGCACCCTTGTGGCCAGTGTACCCACCAATACGCTGTTGATAGTGGACAAAGGCGCCAATATTTTAAAAATCCTGCAACTTGTAGGCGCCTTTGATGTAAATTTGCTGGACCGGGTGTATTACCGCTTTTTTCCACTGGAGTACCTCGATGCGAAGGAAGTGGTGGACATTGTAAAAGAGTTTACAGCCGCCTATTCCGGAAGCACCGGTGAAATAGTGAAATTTATTGCCTTGGAACGGCTGAATACGGTCTTGGCGATCAGCACGGCACCGGAGGTTTTCGATCGCATTGAAGAACTGGTACATCAAATCGACGTTGTGGATGAAACAGTGGCTTCCAGAATATTTATCTATTTTGTCAAAAACGGTGGCGCCAATGAATTGGCAACCTTGCTAAACAATGTACTGACCGGCAAAGAAACCAAGAAACAGGAAAATATGGGGGCGGGCGGGACAGCATCAACACAGGTTCAAGGAAATCCGTTTTCCAAGGCCAAAGCAGCGGAAAAAAAGGCTGAAAAAGCAGCGGCAAAGGCCGGAGAATCCACGAAAAAACATGCTGCCGGCGAAAAGGCCCCTGCCGCTGCGGGAGAAGGATCAACCACTTTGATGGGCGAAGTGACCATTACCCCCGACGAGATTCGAAATGCGCTGATTATTGAGGCAACCCCTTCCGATTACAAGATCATTGAAGGAATCCTCAAGAAAATTGATATCATGCCGCGCCAGGTGCTGATTCAGGCAACCATCGCCGAGGTCACGCTGGACGCTTCCACTCAATTCGGCGTTGAATACGCCCTGGGTCAGGGAGCCGCCCTCGGTAATGCCAGCTTCATGGCGACCTTGGGAAGCGGGGGGCTTCAGTATTCCGTCGGTGTGACCAACAAATGGTATGCTGAATTGACGGCCCTGGCCACCAAAGGAAGGCTCAATGTCATTTCTTCCCCCCATGTGTTGGCATCCGACAACCAGGAAGCCAAAATTGACGTATCCCGGGAAATTCCACTGGCAAGTGGTACCACAAACGTTTCAAGCGGCTCCACCATCAGTGAGACCACCATCGAATACAGGGACACGGGCGTGATCCTTTCGGTAACACCACACATCAATGAAAGGGGTTTGGTAACCATGGATGTGGATGAGGAGGTCAGTAATTACGATGGGAATCAGGCAGTGGCTGGCAAAGAGTATCCGACCTTTTCAAAACGCGTGGTCAAAACAGCCCTCACGGTAGGACATGGGCAGACCATTGCCATTGGTGGTCTGATCAAGGATCGGGAACTTGAAGAAACCCGTGGGTTGCCATGTCTGGTGGATGTTCCGGTTGTTAAATATCTTACCGGCAGCTGGCGGAAAGAAACCGAAAAGATTGAGCTGATTGTCCTGATAACGCCCCGGGTTGTGGCCAACATGGATGATGTTGATGCGGTGACCAATGAATTCAAACAAAAAGTTCAGGGCGTAATGAAACAATTTTATCCCGGAGAATAAAAACATACCGGAACCAACGCTTCTTTAAAGGCCCCATAAAAATCGCCTCTCTAAATATAGCAATTTCAAAAATGAATATTTTTCCGATCCTGAAACGCTGGATTGAGATTCCAGTCCACCATCGCACGCTATTTTGGGGGTTTGTGCGAAATGAAATCAAAGGACGTTTTGCCGGATCCATCGGCGGATTTGTTTGGAGCCTGGTGACACCCCTTGCCAACCTTCTCATCTATATTTTTGTATTTTCCGTGGTGTTAAAGGTCCGGCTGAAGCCCATGGAAACGGGCACTGACAGTTTCGCTGTATACTTTCTGACGGGTCTTCTTCCCTGGACCGCTTTTTCAGAGGCACTCAGCAATGCCACGGAGATGTTACTAAGTCGGGCAAACCTCATCACGAAAGTGGCATTCCCCCTTGAAATCCTTCCCATTTCAGGGGTGATTGTCCCATTCTGCTTAAACGGCCTTGGGTTTGGTATGTTCTTGATCTACCTGCTTTTTAAAGGCTACTTTCATTTTACCTGGTTTTGGTTGCCTTTGGTCGTCATAATCCATATGGTTTTCACACTTGGCATGGTTTCCATAATTGGCAGTTTGTCAGTGTTTATACGGGATATTAAGCACTTTATCGTAACGGCCCTTTCTTTGTGGTTCTTTCTGACACCCATTATTTATCCCATATCCATGATACCGGAAAAGTTCAGGTGGGCCATTAAAATAAATCCCATGGTTCCCTTTATCCAGTTGTACCATCAGACGCTTTTGCATCATAATATTTCCTTCAGGATGCTTGCCTACGCCGTTGTTTTGACCTTGTTATGTCTCGCTTCCAGCCTTTTATTCTTTGAGCGATCAAAATACGCTTTTGCTGATGTCTTGTAAAAATACCGAGGAAAATCACCATTGAATGCCGTTGAAGCTGAAAACCTTTCAAAGCATTATCAAGTCTATTTAAAACCGTTTGATCGTTTGAAGGAAGCGGTTCTTCGAAAGCCTTGCCATGATCGGGTGGACGCCTTGACGGATGTTTCTTTTGAAATTTCTGAAGGCGGCACGCTGGGGATCATTGGTGAAAACGGTGCTGGAAAATCCACCCTGTTGAAGATATTGGCCGGTACCGTTCGTCCCACTTCCGGCCGAATGGCAAGAAATGGTAGGATGGCCGCCCTCCTTGAGCTGGGTTCCGGATTCCATCCCGACTTCAGTGGCCGCCAAAACATCTACTTAAATGCGGCGCTTCTGGGTCTGAAGGAAAAGGAGATCCGGGATCGTGAGCAGTCCATTATTGAGTTTTCAGAGCTGAAAAATGCCATTGATCGGCCGGTGAAGACGTATTCATCCGGAATGTATGTGCGGCTGGCATTTTCCATTGCAACCAGCGTGGACCCGGATGTGCTGATCATCGATGAAGCCCTTAGCGTCGGTGACCAGCGCTTTCAGCAGAAATGCATAGATCGAATGATGGGATTTCGAGAGGCCAATAAAACGCTTATTATTTGCAGTCACAGCATGTATCTGATAAATGAGTTGTGCGCTCGGGCAATATGGCTCAGAAATGGGCGGGTGCAACGCCTCGGCAATACGGCCGATGTGGTTTCAGCCTACCTGGCTTACCAAGAAGATGCAAAGGGATCAACTCAGAACGGTTCCCGCCAGGTCTCCGATAATGGAGAAGTTTCTGATATTCTGATTGAAGATGTTCGCTTAATGAATGAAAAAGGAGAATCGGTTGATACTGTTCATCAATTTCAGTCCGTCATTATCCAGGTGAAAACGAAAACAACGGGCGCCCCGGTTCGAGGACATCTTGCCGTGGGTTTCGGGTTTACGAGCGGCAAACAGGTTTTTGAAACCACAACCAAAATGTCCGGTTTGGCGCCGATTCTCTTTTCCGGTACACAAATAACGGAGCTCTGCATTCCATCCATTCCGATTTTAGGCGGCAATTATGTGATCAGGGCTCGAGTCGGCGACGAACACGCGCTTAAAAGCATTGATCAAATGAGCATAGGCCCTTTTGTCATCTCAAGCGATCATCCGGAAATTGGGATGATGTGGATGGCGCATTCCTGGAAAACGCCCGAGGCTTCCGTGGCAGCGCACTGACGTGGAAACCCTTGCCATCATTATAAACTACAAAAGCGCAGCGCATACGTTGCAAGCGGTCCAATCGGTGCTGAGTTCAGAATCCCTTGGGCCGGTTGTGGTGAGGGTCGTGGATAACAGCGAAAGTCCTGCAGAAGCCGATCGATTGCTGGCGAAACTTTCGCCGTCAGTGGACTTGGTTGTCAATGCTGAAAATGAAGGTTTCGGGCGCGCCTGTAACCGGGCCGCGGAATCCTGGAAAGGAGAAGCTATCTTGCTTATTAATCCGGATGCCAGGATTCTTCCCGGATGTCTTGAACGCCTTCAGAAAACGCTTTTTTCGGTTCAATCAGCAGCCGCCGTCTCACCACAGATATTCTGGGATGAACAGCTTGAGTACTATTTTCCGCCACCCTGTTCGCCTGCGCTCACTGAATTACAGGTGTTTCTGCAAAGAGAGGAAAAGAATTATGTAACCCGGCTGCTGGATGCCTATTGGAGAAATTATGTCATTAGGCGATGGCGCGCCAAAATGCCTGTGAGGGTGAGGAATCTCTCCGGCGGAATGGCGCTTTTGAAATGCGCCTGTTTGCCCGACGCAGATAAGCTTTTTGATCCCCGTTTTTTTTTGTATTATGAGGATATGGATCTGTTTCTTCGGCTGAGAAAGGCCGGATTTGATCTTTTGGTTGAGCCGAGAGCCAGGGCCATTCATTATTATAATCAATGTGCCGTGGCGGATGTGGATCGAAAAAGATGTCTTATGCATGCTTCAATGGCGCTTTTTTGGGAAAAACACAGAAGAATTCTAAATAAATGGCCAGGTAGGGCTCTCTCCTATTTACTGCCGTCCCTAAAGATCAAGGGCAGGACCGTCGACCATGAATTTTCACATCCTTTTTCGATGCAAATGCCTGCCTTTTTGCGCAGAGAATGGCTTTTTGAATGGAGTCCCAACCCTGATTTTATTCCTTCGGCGGGCCGTTTCGGCAGCGGCAGGCAGTTTCAATTTCCCCATTACTGCTGGGAGAAGCTGGCAACCGGTCGATATTACGGTCGTTTCGGAAGGCCGAAAGCTTTTGAAAGGCGTTTCTTAAGGATAAGCTGGGTCGTGGCCTGACAAGACGAAATTTTAGCAGATAAACAAGGAAAATGCCTCTTCACTGGTGTAGGGCGTGCGCGAATTGCAGAACTTATTGGAAATTTTGCCGTTAAAATTTTTGGACCGCTTACCCAAACCGCCTCTATCCATACTGGGTATGACAAATGACTCGGCCTTGTGGGAAGACGGGTTGGCCGAGAGGGGCTATGCGTTAACGCTCCTTGGCACCCCTGGAAAGATTTCCATTGTCCTAAACGAAAATCCGTATGACGCCCTTTTCATACATCTTGCATTGGTATTATGCAGGCCGCTAAAAACGTTTCTGGCTCACGTTCGGGACTTGCTCACACCAAACGGCACATTGTTTATCTGCGGTGAACTGGTTTCATTGAATGATCCAAAGGGTAAGATCGATGACTGCCATGTCAAGGAAGTCATTGCAGCACTCTACGAAAACGGTTTTGTCATCAATACCCATGAAGAAGCGTCCCAACCCATGGAAAACAGCCCCAAATCCTCGTCCGTTCGGTTTCACATGATCTTCGGAAGAAAAAGCGACCTCTTTCTAAGGCCTTATCGGAAGGGGGATGAAAACACGATTCTGCCTGTTTTTAGAGAGGTTTTTAAAGCCCAAAGAAGCATGGCACACTGGCACTGGAAATTCAGGGACAATCCATACGGCGCTTACAAAATAGCACAGGCTGTTTCCGAAAATGGGGATCTGGCAGGGCATTATTCAGGCTATCCGGTGCCGTTTTATGCTTCGTCCGGCAACGGGAACTCCTTTTTATCCTTTCAGATTGGGGATATTATGACGCTTCCCGGCTTCAGACGCCTGGGTCTTGGAAAAACCAGTGTACTGGGGCGTATCACTGAATATTTTCATTACAAATTCTGTGTTGATCACATCCCTTTTTTGTACGGTTTTGTTGGCGGCAGCCATCGAAAATTCGGAGAACGCTTCCTCGGATACCAGTATATGTCCGAAATTCCGTTTCACGTTCTGGAGCTAAAGCAGGCAATGTCGATGCCGGTAGTAACATGGATTAAAAACAAACTCTACGGCGTTCGCGTTGAGGAGATCCATGATATCGGCTCTGAATTTAATGACCTTTTTAAAAGAGCCGCCGGAAATTACGGCATGCTGGTGAAAAGAGATGCCCAATACATGAAATGGCGCTATGGCGACTGCCCGGACAACGTGCACCGTATTTTTGCTCTAAAACGTTTCGAAAAACTGATGGGCTGGTGTGTTTTCAGATTGCGGGATTCTGCTTTGATCTGGGGGGACGCCCTATTTCAAGAACAGGGGGAAAGGCCGGTTCGAATGGTCCTCTCCCATGTCCTGCATGCATTCCAAGGCGTTCAACGCATCGAGGCATGGTTTTCCAAAAAGCCCGCCTGGTGGACGAAGGTATTGCGCCAACTGGGGTTTAAGGCGGCCGACGAGCCCAATGGCCTGGTGGCGGGCGTAACCATTTTCGATCCATCCTTTTCTCTCGGATCCGTGGAAGCAAAGCTTTACTATACAATGGGAGACAGCGATCTTTTCTAATTAAAATCACAAAAAATGCCTTGACACATTACCCACCCTCGTGCTAAAAACTGCGTACGTTATGGAGGCATTTTCGGATTTGCGGTAAATTATCGGCAGTGAGGTTTACGTCTCTTTTTCCTGATTCTTCAAGCTTTGGTTTAGGGAAATTATCTAATGGGCTGGGTTAAGGTGATAAGCTCCGTGATTAAAAAAATGAAATTATATGACAGATTGCCGAAAAAGGACTTGACAAGTCCTGCTGATTTCATATAATGGATCAGCATTTCGATGTGTGGGATGCTTTGAAGTGACTGGCGAAACGAAAGACTTGGGTTTAATTAATCGAAATCAGAGCAAAATTTAGATGGTTTAGTTCTACGGAGAAGGAGGTGGTGAACGGACATTTTGGGGAAAAGGTAGTTTGGGTGTTAATGTGTTGTTGGAAAAATAAATTTATGAGGAGGAAAAGAGTATGAAAAAGCTTTTAGTTGCACTTTCATTTATGGCAGTGCTGGTATTTATGGGAACGCCGTCCATGGCGTTGGTGGGCACCCCGGATGCCGTTCCGGGTACACATGTGCTGCAGCCATTCTTTCTGGTAAGCATAGACGGGAAATTGGATTGCCTTTCCGTGGTTTACGATGTTAAGGGCTATGCAGGCAGCGTCCATATAACCATGTATGACAGAAAATCACAGCACGTGCGGAACAGGGATATAAAGTATACGCCGCGTGGAACCGTCAGTTTGTCAATCAGAGCGTGGATCGCTACGTTTCCCCCGTTGCCGGCCGTTCCGAACCCGGATAACCCCACAACGGCAAGGGAACAACTCATTGTCGATCTCAATAACGATGGTGTGTATGATCATTACATGGGATACCTTACCATTAACAATAATCCGCCGAACGTATGGAATCCCAATGATTCCACATGGCGGACCACGCTTATTGACCAGTTTGACAACCTGGTAGGGAAAATGTACCTGGTCGAATTGGTAGCCGGTAAAGCGGCCGGTGCCAACATTCCCGCGAGGGAAGTGGCCTACCGCGATCGAAATCTGCATGGCGGCCCGGGCTGGTGGTGGGAACAGTACACCGCACTCCAGTACCCCTATGACGCCAGTTTGCCCGACACTGACGGAATGTTCACGGACTATGAAACGTGGACTGCTTTATCCTATGCCGTGAGCAAAGCGCGGGAAAACGGTTATAACCCGCACCAAGCTTTGATTGATGACGTGGTTCCTTTCCCTGATCCCGTGATTCCGTTCCCCG
This sequence comes from Deltaproteobacteria bacterium, assembly GCA_022340265.1. Classification (GTDB taxonomy): domain Bacteria; phylum Desulfobacterota; class DSM-4660; order Desulfatiglandales; family Desulfatiglandaceae; genus NaphS2. The sequence goes on from JAJDOH010000245.1 coordinate 8,519, forward strand.
CTTATCTGCGGTTGCTGCCCCGGTTCTACCTGTTTAACGACGACGCAGAAAATGTGATCTTTGTGTGGAGCAGCGTGAACATGGGATCCATGTCGCTCATAGGTAACAATAACCCTGATAGTTGGTTGCGTGAAGTGGATATCATTCGCGAGGACGAGAGCGCTGAGTCTATTACCATCAACCTTCCCCATGAACTTAATTATATCAACATTGCTACCGTGTTGAGTGGAATGTGGACTCCGCCGGTTGGTGGGTGGGTCGATATCAACTTTGACGTAACAACCTTTGATCTGCCCGGAGTCTTTCCCGATTCCTTTGACGACTGGATCGATGTCTTCCCGCAGGTTAAAAGCCTTGTTCCCCTGTTTGCAGAATGGCTGGCTTACAGCTATCAGTCAGCTTCATCACCTGATGCTGAACTCAACTGGGGAGTGCTCTATGAAACTCACAGGGATATCGGAACGTTTCTTAACCTGCTAGACCTTTAGGAAAATACTGAAGGATATAGCTTTAAACGCTTGTCAGCAGCGAAGGCAAGCCGCAGATTGAATTATGAAAGAACATAAGGGTGGGCTGAAAGGCCCA
>JAJDOH010000315.1 GCA_022340265.1 Deltaproteobacteria bacterium
AGAAATGGAGGTTCAGCGTCCTACCCGCATTGTAGCGGAATTTGCGCGGAGTCTTGAAAAAGAAATCGACTATACCATCGAAGCCCATCACACGGAGCGTTTTTCGCGTCAATTCCTGGGAGACCATACCATTTACGTGCCGAAGGTTTACAGGGAACTCAATTCATCCCGCGTGCTGACCATTGAATATGTGGCCGGTATAAAGGTTTCCAATATCGATATGCTCAAGAGAGATGGCTGCAATCTGCGCACCTTGGCTGAGAATGGTGCCGATCTGGTCATGAAGCAGATTTTTGTCCACGGTTTTTTCCATGCGGATCCCCACCCGGGGAATATTTTCGTACTTCCAAGTAATATTATCTGCTTCCTTGATTTCGGCATGATGGGTCGTATACGCAAGGATGAGCGGGAGGATTTTACGGATTTTGTGACCAGCCTTACGACCCGAAACGAAAGAAAAGTTATGGAGTCCGTATTGCGGCTGACCAATTACGCGGAAGAACCGGATCGGGAGGAGCTGGAACGGGATCTTATGGATCTGATGGAAGCGCAGGTTTATGGGCGCCGGGGCAGGCTTGAGATGGGAAAGCTGTTTCAGAAACTGATTGAAACCGTTTCCACCCACGGACTCACCATCAAGCCCGACCTTTATCTCATGATGAAAGCCCTGGGAACCATCGAAGGGATTTCGAAAATGCTGGATCCGGGCTTTAACATCCTGAAACAGGCGGAACCGTTTGTTCGAAAGATTCAGGAAGAACGCATGAGCCCCAAGAGAATTGTCGGGGACGTGATGGAGGTGGGCACGGATTTGATCCAACTGGGCCGGGAGATCCCCGGCGAGGTGAGGGCCATCTTAAGGCAGGCCAGGGAAGGTAAGCTGAAAATTGAATTTGCCCACTCCGGGCTGGAACCGCTGCTCAAAACTTACAGCCGAACCACCAATCGTATTGTGTTTGCAATCGTGCTGGCGGCGCTGATTATCGGTTCTTCCCTGGTGGTTTTGGCGGGTATCCCCCCCAAGTGGCATGATATCCCCCTGGTAGGCATCGTGGGATTCGTAATGGCGGGCATTATAGGATTTTCTTTGATAATCTCCATGTTGCGGCGAAAAAAGATGTAGCGTGTTGTGCCACAGTTCCTCGTTTTCACACCGGAAATTTTCGGAAATCCGGATTGATTTCCGTATGTTCACTTTTCCGCCCGGCGTCTTGCCGCCGCCGCTTCCTCGGTGAGCCCTTTCTGTTCAAGCGCCTGGGCAATAATGTGCCAATTTCGGCGACGAAGGGTGTTGTCTTTTCCGGCAAGAAGATTTGATTTTCTGGCCAGTTGCTCTGCCTGCTCCGCATTTCCCCTGTTTAGCTGGAGTTGGGCCAGCGTGTGCCAGATGGCAGGATCACCGGGGTTGATTCTGAGGGCACGTTCCAGGGTGGAAAAGGCCTGGTCCGCGTGGCCTGCGCTCATCTGTTCATTTGCTTTATGCTTCAAATCGGAGACCACCTCATGCGAAGAGTCGGGCGATACTTCAGATAAGGGCAAGGCTCCCAGTTCGGGCGCCTTTTTCATGGGCGCCGGTCCTTTTTGAGGTAGGATTTTTCTCTGGGTTGAACAGGCGCTTAACAAACATACAGCCAAAAGGAAGAGCAGCATGTTAAAGTATAATTTTTTTGTTTTCATTTAAACAAGTCCTTTAACCAGTTGAGGAATTTTGACCCTGAATCGTCACTTTTTCTATCCATCTCGTGGCCATCTGTTTCGATTCCGGACGGTTCATTTGACCTGGAAAGGGGCACCGATCCTTCGATAAACGGAATGGCCACGGCATTGCGGTTTCCATCATGGGACTTTAAACCCGTCTTCATGTTCACAACATAAGTTTTAACATTTTCAGGTGGCGCGAGAACCAGAGGTGCATTGGGAACCTCTGCCATGAACCGCCCCCATACCCGCATGGCGCCCGTTGCTCCGGAGAGTCCGCAAGACCGGTTGTCATCCCGGCCCACCCAGACCACAGCCAGCTGGCTGCCGGTGAATCCCGCGAACCAGCTGTCCCGTAAATCGTTTGTGGTGCCGGTTTTGCCGGCGGTTCCCCATGGTTTCGGTACAAGCCTTTCAAGTGATTTCGCCGTCCCTTCGGTCACGACGGTTTGCAGTGTCTTATTGAGAAGATAGATGGGACCCGCATCGAGATTCTGTTTTATGGTGAGAGGGTATCGCTGTAGAATTGAACCGTCCGAAGTGTAAATAGAACGGACGGTCCGGATGGGAGAATAGAAACCTCCCGAAGCAAGGGTCTGATAAATTTGAGCCACTTCAATGGGGGACATTTCAATTGCACCTAAAAGGGAGGCGGGATACATTTGTATATTTCTCTTAAATCCCATTTTCCTTAGTGTATCGTACACCTCCTCCAATCCCAGGTCCATTCCCAGACGCACCGTGGAACTATTATAAGAATGGACCAATGCCTGGTAAAGGGGAAGGGTGCCGTGATGCTTCCGGTCATAATTTTTGGGGGTCCAGGATTTGCCGTTGGGAAGCTGGATCGTAACGGGTCCATCATTAATGGGTGTCACAAGGGTGTAGCGTTTGGGATCATTTAAAGCGGTTAGAAATACGGGCGGCTTAATCAGGGAACCGATGGGCCTGGTTGCGTCCAAAGCGCGGTTAAAACCTTTGACGGAATCTTTCCGTCCGCCTACCAGTGCCAGTACTTCGTTGCTTCCGGTGGCGGTAACCACAACCGCCGCCTCAAGTGACTTCGACGGCATCCGGTGGTTGGCCTCGATGATGCTAAGTTGGGAGAAAACCGCCTCTTCAGCGGCCAGTTGCACCTGAAGGTCAAGGGTGGTGAAAATGCGCAGACCCGCGGAACGAAGGTCCGATTCCCGGTACTCCTGAAGCAGCTGTCGTTTTACCAGATCAAGATAGGCGGGAAAGGGCGTATTTACCGTTGTGAATTCCTCGATCACACCCAGTGGCGCAGCTCGGGACACCCTAACCGTTTCGGGTGACAAAATGCCCTGGTCACGCAATATATCGAGGACAGTGTTGCGGCGCGAGATCGCTCTTCCGGGATGTTTTCGGGGATTATAACGGGATGGACCTTTGAGAATTCCCACCAGAAGCGCAATTTCATGAGGCTTTAAGTCGTTGATGCTCTTTCCGAAATAAAATGAGCTGGCCAAACCAAAACCGTGAATGGCCCGTTTGCCATCCTGACCCAGGTACACTTCATTCAAATAGGTTTCAAGAATTTCCTCTTTACTGAACTTTCTTTCCATGGCCACGGCCACAAATATCTCATCCAGTTTGCGTTTGATGGATTTTTCGGGGGTCAGAAAGAAATTCTTGGCCAGTTGTTGGCTGATAGTGCTGCCCCCCTGCGATGCATGGCCTTCCCGAATGTTGATGAGCAAAGCTCTTAAGATCGCAAGGGGCACAACGCCATGATGATCATGGAATGAGCGGTCTTCAACGGCAATAAGCGCTTTGGCCAACAGCGGGGGCGTATCTTTTAAGGTAAGAAGGACCCTGTCCTCATTATTTTTGGGGTAAAAAGAACCGATCAGGAGAGGTGAAAGACGGACCATTTCAAGTGATTCGCGAGAGCGCACATCCTGCAGATCCAAAACCCGGCTGTTTTGAATCTTTATCTGAATTTTTCCGGAAGCATGCGTTTCCTTTTCATGCTTAAAAGGTCTGCGAAAAAGGGTGAACACGTCTCTTTTCCGGAAATATCTGCCGGGGCTTATGAACTCCTTGGGATCCTTAACCTGCTGGTATCCCATACGGTTCAAGGCCTGTTCAAAGGTCAAGGTGTTCAGACGCATGCCGGGATAAAGTGACATGGGGCGTGCATATACACGGGCGGGAAGTTCCCACAGACGGCCCTGGAATCTTTCAAGGACCATTTGGTTGAAGTGCACATATTGATGGTAGACACCATAACCGAAGATGACGCAAACAACCAAAAGTAAGGCAACTAAGATTCGTATGGTTTTCTTTGAAATGAACATGCTTGAGCGATTTGATCCGGGTGGCTTTCGGTCCCTTCGGGGGTGGCAGCCCGCAGGGCATGGGGGTTGTTCCGAATCCGCAACCTTTCTTGCGCGGATGGAGACAAAGTGGCCGGAAACTATCCTCCCGAAGAAGGGATGTGAATATCGACCACGTCACCGTCAGCAAGCACCCCGTCGAAATCGACAGCCTTATGATTTACAAAAACATGGAGATCCAGGTCATCCCATTCTTCCGGTTTTCCGATACCGGGTATCTGCAAGAGCAAATCTTCCACCGTGGTTCCTGATGCCAGCACCATCGTGAAATCCTCTTCACTGGCAAATCTGGAACGAAACGCGTTTGATCTGCCGATTGAATAGCATGAATTCAATTTTATCCTGATTTGTTCCTTGTCCATAAATTTGCCTCTGATCAGTAAGGAGAATGATTATAAAGACGTCAACGGCGGAAGTCGTGATTATCTGTTGACGGCCTGACCCCATAATCCTTCAGCTTTTTTCGAAGCGTTTTTCGGGTAATTCCCAGTCTTCTGGCGGCTTCGCTTTTGTTTCCGGCGGTCGATTCAAGGGTTTTTATGATGGTTGCCTTTTCCATTTCTTCAAGTGAAACGCCCTCATCCGATATCTTTAGAGAAAAATCAACAAGGTCTTCCTGTTGACGGTTCTGAATTTCAGGCGGCAGATCATCGGGTTGAATGAGTTCAGATCGGCTCATGACCACGGACCGCTCCACCGCATTCATCAACTCCCGAACGTTCCCCGGCCACGTATACCTGAGCATCTGATCCATCACATGAGGTGAAAACCCTTTAATATTTTTACGGTTCTTTTCAGAAAAGCGTTCCAGAAAATGGCGGGCCAGCAGCGGGATATCTTCTTTTCGGTCGGCCAGGGATGGGACTGCCAGCGTCACAACGTTCAGGCGGTAGTAAAGATCTTCGCGGAAACGGCCGGTTTCAACCTCCTGAAGCAGGTCTTTGTTGGTTGCGGCGATGACCCGAACATCCACTTTAATCTGTTCCTCGCCGCCGACCCTGAAAAACTCCATTTCCTGGAGTGCCCGCAACAGCTTAACCTGCATGGACAGGGACATTTCGCCCACCTCATCGAGAAAAAGGCTTCCACCGTCTGCCTGACGGAACTTCCCCTCCTTTCTCTTGTGGGCCCCGGTAAAGGCGCCTTTTTCGTGTCCGAAAAGTTCCGATTCCAGAAGGGTTTCGGTGACGGCCGCGCAATTCATTTTGACAAACGGTCCATCCTTTCTCGGGCTGTTGTAGTGAACCGCGCCTGCAATCAATTCTTTACCCGCTCCCGATTCCCCGGTTATCAGAACGGTGGCTTCCGAAGGGGCCACCTGAGCTACGGTTTCCAGCAGTTTCACCATGACCTGGCTGCGGCCGATGATGTTTTGGGTGTTGAACTGATTCCCCAGGCGTTCTTTCAGGAGACGGTTTTCTTCTTTCAGATGGCGGTGGTCCACCGCCCGCGCCATGACCAGTCGCAATTCGTCAAAGTCCAGCGGTTTGGTGAGATAATCGTAGGCTCCATTTTTCAGCGCTGTAACGGCGGTTTCCACAGACGAATAGGCGGTCATGATAATGATGGGTATGGCCGGGTTGTAGTTTTGAATTTCCGCCAATGCTTCAAGACCGGAAACTTTGATCATCCGAATGTCCATCAGGATGAGGTCAAAGGCTTTTTCATGGACCGTTGCAATGGCTGTTTCGCCGTCGTCCGCCTCTTCCACGACATATCCCCAACCGGATATCAGGGTGCGCAGCATGACGCGGTGGGCATGGTCATCGTCCACCACCAGAACCGATTTTTCTTTGTTCGCCATGTAGTTAGTCCTCCAGAGCGTGCGGGATCAAAATGGTGACAACGGTTCCTTCACCGAGCTCGCTTGTGATCTGAATTTCGCCTTTATGAGATTCCACGATTTTGTGAACAATGGCGAGCCCAAGACCGGTCCCGGAGGGTTTTGTGGTAAAGTAGGGATCAAACAGATGGGGCAGGTCTTTTTCCGTGATCCCCGGGCCCGTATCCGACACGGTGATTTGAACGCCGTTATCCCGTTCAGACCGTTTGGCCGAAACCGTCAATGAACCACCTTCGCCCATGGCCTCTATGGCGTTTAAATAAAGGTTCAGAAGAACCTGCTTGATCCTGTCGGGATCAATTTTTGCTGTCTCGATACCGGGATCATGATTAAATTCAAGTGTAATATGTTTTTTGAGCGCATCGCCCTCCACCATTTTCAATGAGTGACGGATGAGCGCATCCAGGCTTGTGATCTTCTCCTCAATGCTCATGGGTCGTGCGAATTCCATGAGCTGCCCAATAACCCGATCAAGTCTTTCAACCTCCTGGATCATGATTTCGGCGGTCTGGTGGTCTTTAGGGGTGTCCCGGTACCGTTCTTTGAAATAGGTGGCGAATCCTTTGATGGAGCTTAAAGGATTCCTGATTTCATGGGCGACCCCCGCGGCGAGCCGGCCAATGGATGCCAGACGCTGGCTTCGAGCGATTTCCTTTTTCAAGTGCCGGATCTCGCTTAGATCCCTGAAAAGGATCACCCACCCCATTGCCGCCCCGTCTTCATCGGAAAGGGACGTGCCAATGACCTCCAGGGGTAGATTTTGATGATTGTTCAGAGAAGCATCCAGCTCTTCGGTGATGGGACCGGTTCTTGTTTTCATTTGGTAGAAAAAATTGCGGAGTGAAGCGGGAAGAATTTCCGAGAGTTGATTTCCAATGATTTCGGTGGCGCTGATTTTCAGCATGGATTCGGCGGTTTGGTTAAAGGAAGCGATCCGTTCTCCGGGATCAATGGCAATGAGACCCATGGGCATGTTTTCGACCAGGTTGTCTGAAAAGGCTTTGACCCGTGAAAAAGAGGTCCTGGCGGATCGATAAGCCTGTGCCAGAAAAAGCGTTACAACACCCGCAAAACCGATGAGGAGAAAAATAAAGCCTGTGAAAATGCTGTGACGGATATCTTCTCTTGCGGCATTCTCAACGGAAGTCATGTCCAGTCCCACAAAGATCACCTGGGCGTCACTGCCCTGCGCCTGTTCGGGATTTAAATGACGCTGGCACCAGTCCCCTGACATCATCCCCTGCCGGCGCCCTGCACCTCTGCCCATCCCTCTGCCCTGCATGGGAACGAACTGGCGAAATACCTCAAAAGTTTTTGTGCCGTTTTGCGTGTAAACCTCACGCCAGTGCAGCGAGTGGGAATGGGAAATCCGGTAAAGGTTCAGACCCTCACCGTACGGTTTTCCGATATTCTGCGGATCACTGTCCGCCAGAATTTTACCTGTTGAGTTGGTGACCAGAATGTAGACGATATCCCTTTGTTGAGCGGTTTCGGAAAGCAATTGCTGAACCTGGGCACCTCCCCATTGCATGCCCATCATACCCGTTCGTGCGCCGGCCTCAAAGGAGCGTATGAGTGCTGCACCCTTTTCCTTTAAAAGGGAAATGGTATTTCCTTTCTGGCGGTTGATGGAATCAACCGTTACGAAGAAAAAAATCGGCGCCAGAACCAATACAGCGCCGATGATAACCCAGGGTGGCACCCAGAGTCGAGGCTTCCTTTTCGTGTTTAAGTGACGCATCATAAGTATTCTATCAAGCAAGAACAGTACCAAGATAAAAAAATGGCGATCCACACCGGAAATATTCATACCGAACAGCTCAAACTATTTTTCGACTGGATACTTTTTACCCATTCGGGTGATGGATCCGGGTACAAAGTATCCTCTTTTTTAAGCGCTACGGCAAGGGAGAAATGGGTGTTTCAATCGATGGTTCCCATAAGCGGTCGATGCCGGGGAAACTGGGGTGGGCCCTGCTGGAATCAATTTCTACTCTTTAAAAAAAATCGAACCCATAGGGCTCTTCATGAGAAGGGCCCCTTTCCTGTTTGGTGGAGCGGGCGGTTAGCATGGTGGTAATACGATTTTTGAGCCGTGAACAGATAAATCGACTGATCAGGTCGATTTCCTCTCCCGCCTGGTCGTATTCAATGTCCGTGATATCCAGGTAGAGCCGGTTGACGGAAGGGTATGTATCTTTTGACGGGTCAAAGAATATGGCGCGGTAAATGTTTTTGCCCATGAGGACGACAGTGAAATCGGCTTCGGGGCAGATCTCGCTAATAACTTCGGATGCATTTTCCGGGTAAATGACAAGGGGCCTTTGGTTCTCCAAATAAAAGTGGATGTATTTGTGAGAGATCTGCTGCCAAAGTTTGAGCCATTCTGCTTCCTCGAGTTTGTGGTAGGTCGGTTTTGAGAGCATTTTCCTGAGGGTCCGGCGTGTGCGGTCGAGAATTTCCTCTTTCAGTTTCGCAAAGATTCCTTCCAGGAATTCGGTTGGCTTAAAGCCATGTTTGGAAAGGGATGGGTCACGGTTTCCGTAGACAAACTCCTTGGTCATGGAAGGAAAAAATGCAATCCTGACGTCTTCCTTGTTTTCGCTGCGGTCACTGAAATTGCACCTGAGGCCATCATAATTTGCCGACTGGATAATTCCATTCACAAGACTGCCGGCATCGAGGATGTCGATCTTTTTTAATTCCTTCAGCAAAAACGGGTAGACCAAATACCGGTAGAAAGCCGGTTCACTCTGAAAAACATTTCTCAAGAACTGCATTTCCCTGGCTGAAAGCCCCGTGGCGGCCAAATCTTCCGCCGTGGACCGGTAATCTTTGTTCAGCAGATCTGCTTCCCGCCGTATAAACGCATCCAGCCTGATTTTTTCTCCGGCCTCAATTTTCTTAAGGAGAAAGAGGCGGAGTGCCAGAACTTCAGGTGCGGGATAAATACTGGTTACCCCGTAATCCCCCTTATAGAGGCTGAGCCTTTCGTCGTAATAATAAAGGACCTGGCTCAAATCCAGGATATTGGGGTCCAGTACCATGAAGTCGAGTCGGTTCTTTTCACTATCCGTCATGCTTTCCACAATGCCGTCAAAATCGAGGGGCTCATCAATGGCTCTGACCCGCCACGGGGGCCTTGATTCGGGCTGGCCGGCCCGGCCCAGAACCACTTCCATCAGATAGGCCAGGAGCTCACCGGAATATTGTTGTGCTGGTGTTAATGGTGCAGCCGTTTGTCGCGAAAGATTTTTAGAGGTTGGTCCAACGGCGGGTGATGCGCCGGACTTTTGCGGTACAAGGAAAAAAAAGAGTGAGAGAACCACCGGAATGGAAAATGTGAAAATAAAAATTTTACGATATTTCATCATCATAAGGAAAGTCTTATGGGTTCTTCATTGCGTAAAACAGGTTATTTTTTGATGAGAACTTCCTTACCTGAGGGTCATGTATGGCGATCGAACTGTTATCATACGCTATAAGAATCTATTTTACCACAAAGTTTACCAAGGGTGTTGGGACAGGGGATTTCGAATCCACCGGCCATATTTTGGCCATAGCGCTGTGGGCGCCCTTTGAAAGCGGCCACAAGTAGCTTGGGGTCAAAGTTGTCGCCGACAATTTGTCGTCCACATACCAGTCAATTTTTGCGCCGGGCGGCATGTGGGTCATTTGGAATTGAAACGCTTCATGATCGTCCGGTATGCGCGGATCCATGGCCAGTTGCAACCCGTGGGTGGGACTTTGCAGATACGGGCGCCCGGGGGGAGGTTGCGGCACCGGCCGGTCCTCGGGTTCCGTTCCCGGTGCAAACCATTCGCTGACCGTAACGCACCGATGACCATGGAGCGCACCGGTTTCAAGACAGATGTCCCGTTTCTTGAGCCGGGGGCTCAGATAGAGCGGATGTGTCTCCCGGTTACGGTTGAGTTCGGCAAAGACGCTTCTTAAAACAAGGGCGGGGCCCGATGCACCGGTGACCCCAAGTGAAGGGCGGCGATCCAGGTTTCCCATCCACACGCCGGCCGTGAAGCGATCATTGTAGCCCACGGCCCAGGCATCCCTGTAATCACTGGAAGTTCCGGTCTTGACGGCAGTCTGGACCGGAAAGCGCAGCAGGCTTCCCCGGCCGAATTCAAGCTTTCGCGCCTCGGGATCCGACAAAATATTGCCGATGAGGGAGGCGGTTTCCGGGGGAAATACTTGTCTGGTTCCCTGAAAGTCGCTGTTGCCGAAAGTGTTGAGGGATTTGTAACGCCCTCTGTTTGCCAGCACCGTATATGCGCGTGTCAGTTCCAAAAGGGTAATTTCGCCGTTTCCCAGCGCCAGACCCTCACCGTAGTGATCGGGATGTTGATGCAGGCTCTCTATGCCCAACCGCTTCAAGCAGTCCAGAAAATGGGTGACTTCCACAAACTGGATGGTTCGCACGGCCGGTATGTTGAGGGAGTTGCCGAGCGCTTGGCGAAGAGGTAGCGCACCGTAGTGGATTCGGCTGTAATTGTGATAGGTATGAAGCCCGTGACCCACGGGTGCGGCCAGCGGCAGGTCGTCAATGCGGGTAGCGGCCGTCCAGCCTTTTTCCAGCGCCAGTGCATATAAAAACGGTTTGAGGGCGGATCCCGGCTGGCGGGGTGTGGTTACTGCGTCGATCCAGGTTTCGGCAATTTCGTCCGTTGATGCACCGCCGTTGACCCAGGCCAGAACTTCGTTTCTTTCATGATCCAGAACCAGTACGGCACCGTTATGAACGCCTTTGTCCTTAAGATCCCGAAGCCTTTGATCCAGGATGCACTGAATCTTGTTTTGAAGCGGGGCGCTTAAGGTGGTTCGTAAACGGCGCAATTTCGACAGGCGGGATGCAGGGGTTGTTTCATAAAGGTGCTGTACGAAGTGCTCGGCATTTTGGGTGAACGGGGCCTTTCTGATGTTTAAAGATATTTCACGAAGCCCATTGAGCCCCGTCCCATTGATGCCCTGTTCCTGAAGCATTTTTCGGGCCAGTCTGAGAATGGGCTTCTCAAGTCGCTTTGCGTCTTCGTGCGGATTCAGACGACCGGGCGCCCGCACCATGACCGCCAATGCCAGGATTTCTTCAGGGTTCAGCGTATCCAGGTCCCGGTCAAAATAGTAAAGGGCCGCTTGTACCACCCCCCGTCGTTTTGCGGCGTAAGGCACCTGGTTGAGGTAACATTCCAGAATCTGTTCTTTTGAGAACACCTTTTCAAGTCGCGATGCTTCAAATCCCTCCAGCCATCGGGACCACAGGTTGCGCGGGCGCGGGCGCCAAAGGCGCACCACCTGTTCGGTAATGGTGCTGGCCCCTCTGACGGCTCTAAATGAACGGATGTTTTGAAAGAGCGCCATGAAACGGGCGTGCCAGTCAACACCACGATGTTGGTAAAAGCGCCGGTCTTCGGAAGCCACAAACGCCTTTTGAAGAAGAGGGGGAATGTCATGAAGCGGCACATAATCATGAATATTCCAGCGGTTCTGATAGGTCACCGTCAACGGAATGCCGTTTCGATCCAGAATTTGAACTTTACGGATATCGCTGCTTTCGAAATTGAGGGAATAGGGCAGGGGGCGAAGGTCGGCACAGGTCTTCCAGGCAAGAATGCCTCCGGCGCTGATCAGAAGAATTCCCATAATGAAAAAAAGCGTGATTGTTTTGCGTTTCATGATCAAAGCGGCTTGTGTGTGCAAGGCGAAAAACGAAAAGAAGGATTGTCCAACTCATATACCACACGATTCACGTCTTCTAAAACGAAAAAGCGCTAAAGCGAGAAACGGTATCAATGCGGTCGATGGCGTGAAAGCAGAAGATGGATACTTGACGGCGGTTTGGATTGTGTATATGTTTTACCCATAAACCAAAAATGACCTTTACGGCTCATGGATGTTTCTACGAAGGTTCATGATCCTCCTTACAAAAACAAGAATTTACGGACATGAATTTTGCTTAGAAGTCGTTACGGAATCGTCCTCATCTTTTGCCTTCTCAGCATGGCGTGCTTTACCTTGATGAGAGGTGTGCTCTATGTGGGGTCGTGGGATGTCATGGCCCACTCGCTGCTAGGTGCCTTGCGTATTTTCGGTTATGGGTTGGTTTACGATCTGGTTTTTAATCTCTATTTGGCGTTTATTTTTGCAGTTTTTCTTTTTATTGTTCCAAACAAAATCTTAAACAGCAATGCCTTCAAATATATCACTTATCTTTTTTTCTTCGTATTTCTCTATCTCCTTTACTTCAGCTTGGTAGCGGAATGGTTTTTTTGGGACGAGTTCAAGACCCGCTTTAATTTTATTGCCGTTGATTACCTGGTCTATCGCCGTGAAATAACGGATAACATCCTTGAGTCCTATCCAATCCCCTATATCCTGGCGGGAATCTTCCTGGCCGCGCTGGCCACTTTTTGGATGGTGAAAGGTTTTCTTAAAAAGAGCCTTCTTTCCAGAGAAGGATTTATTAGAAGAAGCGTTATAACCGCGTTCATCATGATCCTTTGTTTGTTCTCTTACCTGTTGGTGGGCCAGTCTCAAAGGAATGCCTTTGCCAACAATTACGAAAGAGAGCTCTGTTCCAACGGTCCTTATCAATTCGTGGGGGCCTTCAGGAATAATATATTGGATTATAAACCCTTTTACGCCGATGGTCCGGATCTTCAGATTTCGGCCCTGGTAAAAAAAATCGTCGGCAAGGATCCTTCAGTGGGAGATCTCTACGACATTTCAAGAAACATCCCGGCAAAGGGACAGGAGCAAAAATTAAATATTTTTGTTATCTGCGTGGAAAGCCTCAGTGCCGATTTCCTGTCCCGGTTCGGACAAAAAAAGAATCTCACGCCCTTTTTGGACCAGTGGTTTAAAAAAGGTATGCTTTTCAGCCGGTTCTATGCTACCGGAACCCGAACCATCAGGGCACTGGAAGCCATTACCCTTTCAATTCCACCGACACCCGGGCGTTCGCTGGTGAAAAGGCCGGACAACGGTAACCTTTACAATGTGGGGAAGGTCTTCAAAGACCGTGGATATGATATCGCCTTTATCTACGGGGGCAGGGGCTATTTTGACAACATGAATGCCTTTTATGCGGGCAATGGTTATCGAGTGGTGGACCTGTATGATTTCGACGATGGGGAAATCAGTTTTCAAAATGCATGGGGCGTGTGCGATGGGGATTTGTACCGGAAAGCCGTAAAGGAGGCAAACCGGGCATATGAGGAAGGGAAACCTTTTTTTTACACCCTCATGACCACCAGCAATCACAGGCCTTATACCTACCCGGAAGGAAAGATCGATATCCCTTCGGGAACAGGAGGGCGGAATGGGGCTGTTAAATACACTGATTACGCAATTGGGAAATTTCTATCCCTGGCCCGAAAACAGAAATGGTTTGATGATACGGTCTTTGTTCTGGTAGCTGATCATTGCGCCAGCAGCAATGGTGAAATCGGGTTGCCCCTGAACAGATACCATATCCCCCTGTTCATCTATTCTCCAAAGCATATCCCTGCAAAAGAGATTTCGAAAATTTCAAGCCAGATAGATATCGGACCGACGCTTCTTTCAATTGTGGGATTTAACTACAAGAGTCATTTCTGGGGGATGGATATTCTTGATGATGGTTTCCATGAAAGGGCTTTAATCGGAAATTATCAAAAGCTCGGTTTATACGAAGATAAAAGGCTGGTGATTCTTTCCCCGGGTAAGAAGGTCGAGTTGATGGAAAACCCTGAAACGGAAAACCGCATTCGCGCCTGGCAACCCGACGATCCCTTCACCCTGGCGGCCATCGCCTACTACCAGAGCGCTGATTTTGTCCTGAAACACAGAATGAACCGGTGGCAGTGATCCGGTCCCATGAGCGGTTTCTGCCGGTAAATCCCGTGCAAACGGGGAATCTATTTTTTCCGGGAAGCTTTTTCCACCATGATTAGGTCGGTTACGCCGCGTCCGTAAACGTCCGGATCATACATTTCTTCGCCATGAACCGGCAGAACCGTGAATTCTCCCGGCGCAATGACCTGTGAGGTGTAGGAGAGATGATAGTTGCCGGCGGGCAGGTATTCCGAGTAAAAACGGGCTGCGTTGTGGCGCAGTTCCTGGTGGTAGAAGCTCCATCGGGAGATGCCGTAGCTGAACCAGTCTCCATGTTTGAACCACCAGGAACCGTCTGCAGGTGTGTATACGCCTCGGTCCGCATCTACGGTTGAGGCGGTGGCCAGATCCCGATTCACCGGTTCCAGGCCGCCCGGAACCGGATCGTCCACCACTACAAAGTTGCGCGCTGCGGGCAGGGATAGAAAGAGGTCGACCCTGACCAGATCCCCCCGCTCAAGCTGCATGGGGTTTTTGAGCACCTGCCATTTGTCATGTTTCAGCAAATTGTACTCCCGGTGGATTTCAATCCCCGCATTTACACCTTCAGCCCCCTCTCCTAAAGGGGCATATGAGAGCCGTGTCACGTAGTAAAAGCGTCCTCGTCCGTCTTTTTCCATGTTGACGGCAGCGGTTTTGCCGGGGTCCATTTTTTGGATGGGCCGGGAAAAAGACTTTGCTTTATCGCGCAGGTCTTTAAAGGCGGCTTCTCCCAGGATTTCGCCGTCAAAAAGGGTGCGAACGGTGTAATCAGGGTTTTTGTCCTCATATTGCCTTGCATAATCGATGAGCCCCTTCATGCAGAAGATGTTGGACTGGGTATTTTCCCAATGATCCGCTTTTTTTCTCGCCTGGGTGATGAATCGCACCAGCTTGAAAGGAATATCCCCCACCAGGCTTTTTCCCTGATCGGTGCCCACATAGGCCACAAGTGCGCTCAAAATGGCGCCATTGGTCCTTAAAGGCGATGCAAGAATGCGGGTAAAACCATCATCGATGGTCTCGCCAAATACCATTTTTCCAGCCGATTCATTGCCGTGACCTAGAATCAGCTTGGCCACATGGGACCGCAATTCGTCAGTTCCTGGAACCCTCAGGGCTGCCAGCAGAAAGTGGGCTTGGCCGAACAGACTCATCCCCTTTACGTGCGGCGCGTAGCGTTCCAGGTCCGATCGGTTGACTTTCCCTTCATTTGCCAGCGCTGCCAGGGCCACCGCCCTTACCGTTGCGGCCATTCCTTTCGAGTAAAAGTCGGGAAACGTGTTGCGGCGAAGCAAGGTCCGGAGGTAAGTAGAAAGCTTTTCCCGAACCGTTTGGGGAATTTTGAAACCTGCTTCTTGAAGCCACGTAAAAGCCAGGGCGGTATAAGCACTCAGGTAGGGACTCACATAGCGGTCCTTGGGCACATAATAGGCCATTCCCCCGTTCGGTGCCTGAAAATCGGACGCCCGTTGAAGCGTTCGCGATGGCAGCTTTTCGCTGTCCGGCCATTTAAAATCGGAAGCCAGGTAGCCTTTCAGATCATGGTAGTGACTGGCCATGACCCCTTTGGTCAGAATTTGTTCCCAGCAGGTGTATGGGTAGTCCTTCAAGTATTGAAATGCTCCTTCCAGATTGCCCAGCACCGTAGGGGACAAAAGAACCGCAATTTCGCCCACATCGGTTCGCATCTCTTTTGGAAACCGAACCGTTTCAGCGGCGGATGGCTTGGTGGTGTTGCCGTACTGGGCGGCTGTTTCAAGGAAATAGCGTTTGTTGACCGTGAGGGTGTGTTTGACCCCGTCCCCGTCCGTTTTGTCCCACGCCTTTGCCGTAAATTCGATTTTGCCGGCACCGATCGTCTCCACGGGCAGCCAGAGGGTGTGCCGCTCAAAGGGTGAAAGGGAGAGTTCAAAGTTCCGCACCAGGGAAGTTTTATCAACGGAGGTTCTGATGGGTCCTCGGGCCGTGATGACAGCTTTCAATTTCCGCTCGTTTGATGTGCGGTTCATGATGCTGAATCCGGCTTCAAATTTATCTCCTTTAATAACCTGGTTTGGCATGACCGGTCGAATTTCCGTGGGTTGGTTGACGCTGAATCTTCCCTGTCCCAGACCCATGCGATTTCCGGGGGTTGCGGCCATGGCCAGAACGCGCCAGCCGGTAAGGTTGTCCGGTGCATCAAAAGAAATCAATGCGTTACCCTCCTTATCAGTGATGATGGAAGGGTTCCAGTAACTGACGAATTTAAACACCGAACGAAGACTGATATCGGCGCCGCCGCCGCCGCCCGTATCGGCACCTTTCTTTTCAAATTTCTGCCGTCCCACCAACCCCATGAGAAGACTGAAATTTTCCATGTCCAGGCCGTCAAGGGTATAGAAACCCTTGTGCGGATTAAAATAGTCGCTGCCTTTGGCAATCATGTCAAACACTGATTCATCCAGGACAACCACGGCCAGCTCAACGGGTGCTGATTCGGCTTTTTCCGTGATCTTCGCCTTCAACTTTACGGTGACACGACTCCCTGGTTTGTAGCTTTCGTGATCGGGTATTACATCTACTTTCAGTTCCGTTCCGGGATCAAAAACGCCGGTCTTCGCATAGCCCATGCGAAAGGTCGGTTTCCCGAGATCCACTTCGCCCGGTTTTAAAGGTGGCTGTTCAATTCGTGGAGAGATGACCACCACGGAGAGATAGAATCCAGGCGCTTCGTTCCGGGTCACGTTAAAACTAATGGTGGGAGTGCTTCCTTCCAGTGTTTGAACCCAGTGCCTCAAAACGCCATATCGCTCGGTGGTGACCAGTGCCCTTGCGCCTGGAAAGGGGTTCTTGATCAGGTAACGTGCCTTGTCCCCCGCTGCATAGCGGTTCTTCTCGGGAATGATTTCCAGGCGGTTGCCGGGACGTTCATGCCACACCACCTGCCCTTTGCCTACCACCCATTGCATCATGCGGGTGCTGTGGTTACGTCCTTTGGTGTCCTTGATAACGGCCGTTATCCGGTGGACGCCGGGATCCCGGGGGGTGAGGGAACAGGTGACGGGTTCCGGGCCGGACACGGTTGCCTGCTGGTCCACATCCACCCATTGATGGACATAGCGGGTGATATAAGCGTTGCCGGCACCTTTGACCCGGGCGGCCTTGGTTTCCCTTCTGGACAGGGTTACCGTAATGGGCACCCCTTTTTGAGGCATTCCCCGGCTGTCCACTACCAGCAGTTCTACGAAAGCCGGTTGATCCTCTTCCATCACCCACGCCAGTCGCCGAAGGCCCACATAACGGTTTCGGGCGGCATAGTGGGCGAGTGCCCTACCCGCAATGGATTTACCCCTGTCGTCACGGACCGCGCTTTCAACCATCAATTGGCCGTAGAGAATCTTCCCCGCCGGCAGTATAAATTGGGAGTCGGCGTCTCCTTGAGGGGTTAACTTGTTTTCCGTTTGAAAAACCGTCTCTTCAGACGAGGCCTTGGGCAGGGTGGTATCGAACTGAAAATTTTGAAAAGCTTCCGGTTTCGGAATGAGCCTACGGCTTCTGATAACAGCTGTCACACGGTTGTGCGCATCCCCATAAGGCCCTCCCCCGTGAAGTCTGGCATGGGTTGAGATAAGGACGTCGTCTCCGGTTTTAAAAAGACGGCCGTTCAAATCGGTGGTGACCTTGAAGGGGGATGGTGTGAAATCGCTTACCAGCACTCTCATGGGCTCCATTGTCCATTTGGCAAAAGTTGCTGAGAGTTCAAACCGGTACCATCCCACGGCGGCTGTTTTGGGTACCTGAAACTCTCCATTGGCGGCACCAAACGCGTTGAGCGTGAGATCCTTTATTTCATGGACTGTTTTTCCCATGGGGTCCAGTACCTTGAGATGGTAGCCGGAAGAAGGAGGGGGGACGAAAGTATTCTTGTCCTGGTTTCTCACGTAGAGCTTGAATTGAATCGCATCTCCAGCACGGTATACGCCCTGGGCCGTGGTTCCCCAGGCATGCAAATGCCCGTAACGTTGTCGCATGTGGGGCCAGAGGGTGTTGCCGGATGCACGGTAGGTATCCACTCGAAAGGGTCCGTCCAGGGGCAGGATTGCCATCTCCTCTTCTTTTTGAATTCGCACGAAAAGATGAGGCTTTTTCATGCCGTAGGCTTCCAAGGCTGTCAGAAACGGGTCGATGGTTTTGGTTCCTGCCAGCATAACGGTGCCGTTGGCATCGGTTACGCCGTGGGTCAAGGGAGAAGGTTTCAAGGGGAGGGCACTGTAAGTGTCACGGTAGATGCTCACGCGAGCCCCTTCAACGGGGAGGCCGGTGGCAAAATCCGTGACCCAGGCCAGCGAGTTGTAATGTCCGATCTTGACATGGACCTGGTAGGGAGTCACCTGAGCCATGAACCAGGTTTCCCATGAATTTTTTTTGACTGGCGGCCGACTGTGAACCGTCCCCTGGACCACTCCGGAAGCGTGATTCAGCATTTCACGGGTTCCCAGGGGAATTTTGAAAGCGATGTCCTGGACCTTTGGAACTTGAAGGGTTTGTTTCCGCTGCGTTTCTTTGCCATGAACCGTCAGCCGGTCGTAGGATATGTTCACCTCATCCAGATTGGTTACCACCAGCGGGACCTGTGAATCCACACCCTTTTCAAGGACTGCCTGTCCATGGGTGAGAACGAAATTCGGCAGACGGTGATCCGTCATGAAAGTTATGTTTATGGGCGCTTCAAGTGGGCGCCCGAATACATCCCGGAGGGCATGTTTATCGCTTTTGATTTGGTACTGGTGAAACGCTTTCAGCAGTTCCGGAATCCAGACTTTATAGATTTCTCCTTTTTTATGGGGATAGCTGAGATTTGCGTATCCGGTTCGGTTGGCCCAGGGGTCATAATCCGTGCGTCCTCCGGCCAGATCCGGCGTGAAGGTGACATTATTCCTGAATTCTTCTGGACGAACCGGTGAAGAGAAAAGGAGTGCCGCCTGTCTCAGGGGATTACAGCGGTTTTTAAGGGCGCCGGAATCGTTTGGGGCATTTTGAACGGTCTTGCCGCTGTTGTCGGTGCATTCCACCCCTTCAAAGGAAAAGGGCGGAAATGTGGCAAAAGAAACCAGAATCCTTTTCTCAATGCCTTTCTCCGGACCCACAAAAGAAATGATACCGGGATCCACTCGAAGTACCACCTCTGAATCCGGCGACAATTCTTTTTCCGGTGTTATCAGCCAGACGCGACGGGCGATTGCATTAAGATCCGCCGCGGAATGCTTGAAAGGTTTTTCCTTGACGTCCGGATCCGTTGAAACCGCAACGCCCATATGCCTGTTTCCCTGGCCCTTTGAAGCAAAAAAGACATGGTTGGCGACGGAATCCTTGAAAACCGGCTGGTTGAAAGTCAGCCGAATAACCGGCATTCCCGGTGCGGGCCATGTTCTGAACCACACGTTGCTCACCTTTGGTCGAATCGTTGTGAAGCTCGTTTTAAACGGTTCTTCAAGGGTGGCCCCATCCTGCGATCTGATTCCCGGATGAACGACAATATTGTAGGAGGTCGCGGGTGTGAAGGCTGACGTTTCATCCAGATGACAGGCCAGTGTTTTGCTGTTGAGCCAGCGCCATTGGCAATTGAGGGAAGGGGAGATTTCAATGGGAATTTCAGATGCCTTTCGCGCCATGCGTCCGATGGGTACCACGGGTCTGTCAAATTGAAACACGATCTGACGGCCCGCGGGTACATCCGTTCCGGAAGGGGTGATTCGGGTGATGCGCAGGGGAAGGGGGGCGGCCCGCGTCTGGCAGAGAGTGCCTGCCAGGATGAGCAGGATTGCCATAATCAAAGAAAAAGTTTTACCGATGGTGGTGGCGTAACCCATGACGATTCTCCCGCTGATACGATGTGGCCGGTGTCCAAAAGCCAATGGTGAATCACTTTTCGTGTTCCGATTCCCGATGTGACAGCTGGATCTTTTCCACTTTTGAAAGTTTGCGCGAAATGGCGCGGCTGCGCACCTCCGCCTGATCGATGGTGTTGCCGGCTTCCTGAATTTTCTTTCTGGTCTTGGCCAGGGCATCTCCAAACCGGCCGAATTCGGTTTTGAGCGCCCCCAGAAGCTCCCACACTTCGCTGGTGCGTTTTTCAATGGCCAGGGTGCGAAAGCCGATCTGAAGGCTGTTCAGAAGGGCAGACAAGGTGGTGGGACCCGTGACCACCACGCGGTATTCCAGTTGAAGTGCATTGCAAAGACCGGGGCGACGGAGTACCTCTGCAAAAAGCCCTTCCACCGGGAGGAACATGATGGCGAAATCCGTTGTTCGGGGGGGCGCCACATATTTGTCGTGAATGGCTTTTGCCTCCGCTCTGATGTGCATTTCCAGCTGTTTCAGGTGTCGGTCGGCACTATCCTTGTCGGCACGTTCCAGCGCATCCAGCAGACGCTGATAGTCTTCCTGGGGAAATTTTGCATCGATGGGAAGCCAAAGCACCTGGTTTGGGTCTTTTCCCTGGCCGGGGAGACGGAGGGCGAATTCCACCCGTTCAAGGCTGTTGTGTCCGGTGGCCACATTGGTGTCATATTGATCCGGTGTCAGAATTTGTTCAAGTATGGCGGCCAGCCGAACTTCTCCCCAGGTGCCGCGGGCCCGTACATTGGTGAGAACCCGCTTCAAGTCGCCGACGCCGTTTGCCAGTTGCTGCATTTCTCCAAGTCCGCGGTAGACCTGTTCCAGCCGCTGGCTGACCTGTTTGAAGGATTCACCGACCCGTTTTTCCAGGTTAATATGCAGCTGTTCATCGACTGTTTCCCTGATTCGCTCAAGATGCCTGTTGTTTTCATCGCGAATGCGGTTCAACTGGACGTCTACGGACTTCCGAAGGATTTCCGATTTTTCTTCATTGAGGCGGGTCAACGCCATGAGTTGCCGGGCAAAAGAATCGAGCTGTGCCTTTTGCATTCCGGCATTTTCAGTCAGCCTTCCAAGAAGGTTGTCCGTCATGCGACTCAAACCGCTTCCCATTTCTTCACGGGCCAGGTGCGCCCGACGGTCTGTTTCGTTACGATTTTGGGCACTTTCTTCATAAAGTGCTTTCGAAAGTCCTTGAAGACGTTCCCCCAGCTGTTCCAACTGCTGTGCCATGGGGATATCTTCAGAGGGTTGTTTTTTAAACAAACGAAGCAGCACCACAAATAAAAGGGACAGGGTAAGGGCCAGCATCAACAGTGATATTGCGCTCTCGTTTTCAAGGAATAGCTTGACAGCGTTTTCTAAAAGCTGGGACATGGTGAATGAACCGCGCGGTTGAGAGGTCTGTTTTCAGGCAGTGAAGATGGCCCGATAATTTTACTGGGGAGTGTAGAAGAAATCGATGTTGGGTGTCAAGATGGAGATGAGGGAGCCCCCCAAGCGTCTCTTCTTGTTTAGGAGGAGAAGAGATGCAGGGAGGGCTCAACTGTTAGATGGCCAAGGGCCATTTTTTTCTAATTAGAACGCCATGGAAAGCGTCACCCCACCAAATAAATGATCCGCACTGTTGCCCAGGCTGGTGGCCTTTAGCAGTTTATCGGCTGCATTGCCCAGCGGAAATGAGTAGGCGATCATGGGCGTGGCGGTGAAATATTTCAGGAAGGGGATGGTCATGCCAACGGAAACCAGTCCATTTTGAAAGTTGTTGAACTCGCTGGTGGTCGGCGTCAGATCATGGTTATAATCAACGATGCTGTTGTTATCGGAGATGTAATAGGCGATGGAGGCTCCCAGATCGACGCTCATGTCATAAGGAAGTTCAAAGGAATGGGAAATGCCCAGATCGAAATACCAGCCGGGGTATTCATCGACATCATAGTAAATGGTTAGTGTCGGTGCTAAAAGCACGTCACCACCCAGGCTCAGGTAGAATTCCTGAGTGTCATCCGTGCCGTCCAGGGCATAATAGATATATCCGACACCCACGCCTAAGGGACCGAAGCTGTGATCGTAGGCAACTGTCATGTCGGTTTCGTTCCATTTAGAATTGCCTTCATTGGGGCCCGCGTAGACATCGGTGTCCAGGTTTCCCCACAGATTGAAGCTGAACCCCTTGTAGCCGACGGTCGCTGAGGGTTGGATGACAAGACTGTCCTTGCTCAGTTCATAGCCCCGCCAGATATATTGGCTTAAGAAAGCAACATCAAGGCCCGCAGTGGGGACATCTTCAACGGCTTTGCCCGTCTCGGCAATGGTGGTGCCTTCACCCGGCGCCAGGGGTTCTTCCTCCGCTGCGGCCATACCGATCGGTATCAGGAACAGGCACAGCAACAGCAAAGACATAATTTTTGCGATGATTCCAGCCATTTTCATTCTCTTTCCTCCCTAAATTTGTGTTTTTTTGACCCATTCATTTTTAATGAATGGGTCTTTTTCAAGACAACTCCGTGCAATTGAACATCCGTTTACTTCTGCACATAGGATGATGTTTCAAAGTCCGGGTAAGCGTTACCACCGTGTTCGCTGTAATCCAGCCCTTCCCGTTCCTCGTCAGCGGAGACCCTGAGACCGATGGTTTTGTCAATGATTTTAAAAAGGATGAACGCGGTGCCAAAGGTCCAGACAAAACAGGCGACAATTCCCAGAATCTGCACGCCGATGATCTTGCCGGACGTTCCACCGATGTTAAACAGACCGGCCGCCAGCGTTCCCCATGCACCATTTATACCATGCACGGAGACGGCACCCACCGGATCATCCACCTTGATTTTGTCGAAGAAGAAGACCGAAAAGACCACAATGATACCTGCGATGGCGCCGATGATGACGGCGCTGAAGGGTGTAACATTGGCACAGGGCGCCGTGATGGCCACCAGGCCCGCGAGAGCACCGTTCAAGCTCATGCCGATATCAGGCTTTCCGATTTTGATCCAGCTGGTGAACATGGCCAGAACGGCGCCGGCCGCCGCCGCCAGGTTGGTATTGACAAAGATCATGGCAATGTCCGTGGTGGCGGCTGTTGTGGAACCGGGGTTGAATCCGAACCATCCCAGCCAGAGGATAAAAACGCCGAGAGCGGCAAGGGGCAGGTTGTGGCCGAGAATGGGGCTGACTTTTCCGTCTTTGGTAAATTTCCCAATCCGGGGTCCCAGTACAATGGCGCCGGCTAGGGCTGCCCAGCCACCCACCGAATGGACCACTGTGGATCCGGCAAAATCAATAAATCCCAGCTTCTCCAGCCAGCCACCGCCGTGGAAAAGTCCTCCCCAGGCCCAACCGCCGAAAATGGGATAGATAATGGCGCAGATAAAAACGCTGTACACCATATAACCCGAAAATTTGGTTCTTTCGGCCATGGCGCCTGAAACGATGGTGGCGGCGGTTGCCGCAAACACCACCTGGAACATCCAGAAGGCCAGCACCCAGGGATCTCCTCCAACCTTGAAATCGCTCAGGAAAAACCCGGAAGTGCCTATCCAGCCTTTGGAAACGCCGAACATCAAAGCAAAGCCGATGGCCCAGAAAGCCAGACTTCCCATGGCAAAGTCCATGAGGTTCTTCATCATGATATTGATGGCGTTTTTGGCACGGGTGAAACCCGCTTCAACCATGGCAAAACCGGCCTGCATGAAAAAGACCAGGGCGGCCGCTACCAGGGTCCAGACATAATCGGCATGGGTCTGCACCAGTGCAATGGCTTCTTTGTTGGTAATGGCCGTGGGGGGCTCATCTCCGGCCCATGCCCGGCTTATGCCGAAAACAGCAAAAAGCAAAAAAAGAACAGTCGATTTCCTAAACATGGTATAGCTCCTTTAAATTAAGAGAATGTATTTTTTTCTACCGCGGTTTTGATTTGGCCATATCCCTCAGCAAGGGTTGTGCCGTACGGCGGGAGTTTCCTGGGGAAAAATTATAAGTGTTAGAAAATAATTAAGAAATTAGCATCCAATTCCTGAATTCCCAAAAGTTTGGAGATGTTGGATATGAAAAGCTCAAACACAAAAATGTTACATTAAGATAAATATAATACAAAATTGTATGAATGAGAGAGATGGTAGGTGTAGTTCGCAAAATCATTGGAGCCTCTGTTTCAGCACTTAATTTTTTTCAGGCAAGGTTGTTTTTTGGCCCAAATGTGGTATTCTTCTTAATCGCAACAATCATAAGGAGTGGGAAATGGGTGGCTGGACAGTATTGTTCAGGATTCTAAAGAAATGTCGGCCGCAGATGTTCACCGGCCGCCGGCCGACAATTTTCGTGGGGATTCTCGCTTTTGTTTTGTTCGTCAATGTCGGTTATGCGCCGGGTGCCAAGGACCGGTCTTTTCAGGAATGGCTCAAAGGGGTTCGCCAGGAGGCTCTGGAGGCGGGTGTTTCCCAGGCAGTTCTGGACCGCGCTTTCAGGCAGTTGAAGCCTATTCCCAGGGTGATCGAACTGGACCGCTCTCAACCCGAATTCAAGCTCACCCTCCAGCAGTATCTGGATCGTATGGTCTCAGGCAAAACCGTAAGGGATGGGCGGCAAATGTACCGCGAGCACAGAGATCTCCTTAGTGGAATTTCCGAAAAATACGGGGTTGAATCGCAGTATATTGTGGCCCTTTGGGGGATGGAAACGCGATACGGCAAAATTACGGGCGGTTATCCGGTGATCGACGTTTTGGCAACGCTGGCCTATGACGGACGGCGCAGCGAATTTTTCAGGGCGGAACTGATCCATGCCCTTAAAATCCTTGAGGAAGGGCATATCGCCGTGGAGGACATGGATGGGTCCTGGGCCGGGGCCATGGGCCAGGTGCAGTTCATGCCGTCATCTTTCGCAAGCTACGCTGTGGATCAAGATGGTGATGGTCGACGGGATATATGGGGCAATGTGCCCGATGCCCTGGCATCAGCCGCCAACTATCTGTCAAAATCCGGTTGGAAACCGAACCAGGGTTGGGGCGGGGAAGTGAAGCTGCCCGTTGGATTTGATTCGAAAATAACCGACAAAATGGTAAAACCGCTTAAGGAATGGCGGGCCATGGGGCTGTCCGGAAAAGGGATTGAGGGAGATCCCCATTGCCTGGCGCATCTGGTAACGCCTGATCGTAACAACGGACGGGTTTTTCTGGCGTATCCCAACTATGGGGTGATTCTAAAATGGAACCGATCCAATTATTTTGCCATTGCGGTCGGAACACTTGCGGATCGCATCGCCGCACAATAGAAACCGTTTGCGGTTTTCAATTATATTCCCGGGTTTTTCTGAATTCCACTTCCGGCCATTGTTCCATCACGTGATCCAGCCGCCATTGGCTTGGGCCCAGGAAAGTGAGCTCACCTTCGGCGTCTCTGGCCAGAAAAGCGCTATTTTCCTGCTGAAATTCCTTAAAGCGCTTTGGATCGCCACAGCTCACCCAGCGGGCCACAGCCAGTTCCAGCGGCTCGTAAACCGTGTCGGCACCATACTCCTGTTTCAGGCGATTGGCGGTTACGTCAAATTGAAGAATGCCCACCGCCCCCAGAATGTAATCACTGGTGCCCAAAGGACGAAAGACCTGTGTGGCCCCTTCTTCCGCCAGCTGATGCAACCCCTTTTGCAGTTGTTTTGTTTTCATGGGATTCTTAAGGCGGATTCGCCTGAAATGTTCCGGGGCAAAGTTGGGAATTCCGATGAATTTGAGGGGCTCCTTTTCGGTAAAGGTGTCCCCGATTTTGATGGTGCCGTGGTTGTGGATGCCGATGATGTCGCCAGGGTACGCTTCCTGAACGTTGGCCCGGGACTGGGCCATGAATATGGTGGCATTGGCAATGGCGATCTCTTTGCCGATGCGGTGATGGACCACCTTCATGCCCCGCTTGAATATTCCGGAGCAGACCCTGAGAAACGCGATTCGGTCCCTGTGGGCCATGTCCATATTCGCTTGAATTTTGAAAACGAACCCGGAAAAAGCCGATTCGTAGGGTGAGACTTCCCGGGTGAGCGTCAGGCGGGGTGCGGGGTGGGGGGACATCTCAACAAATGCGTCCAGCAGTTCCTTGACGCCGAAATTGTTGACGGCGCTGCCGAAAAAGACAGGTGTCTGATTTCCGTTCAGATAGTGACCCATA
Source organism: Deltaproteobacteria bacterium (assembly GCA_022340265.1). GTDB lineage: Bacteria > Desulfobacterota > DSM-4660 > Desulfatiglandales > Desulfatiglandaceae > NaphS2. The sequence goes on from JAJDOH010000315.1 coordinate 25,797, forward strand.
TCAAAGGGATTGGCGGCCCCGTCCAGCAGTTCGATTTCTTCACGGAGGTCACGGGCCTGGTGGCCAAGGAGTTGGTCAAGACGGGGATCAGACAGATCTTCGATGATCAAGCCTTCCTTTGATACGGAGGACTCTCCCGGTGTGAAGAGATGAAGCCCTCTGTGATGACGGTTGTAGACCCCTTTAAACGATTTTCCCATGCCGATGGGCCATGACAGGGGGACACACTCAATCTGGAGTTTTTCTTCAATATCACTTAAAATATCCAGCGGCCGCAAGCCTTCCCGGTCCAGTTTGTTGATAAACGTGATGATGGGCGTGTTCCGCATTCGGCACACTTCCATGAGTTTTTCCGTTTGGGGTTCGACGCCTTTTGCGTGGTCGATCACCATCAGAGCGCTGTCCACGGCGGTCAGTACGCGGTAGGTATCCTCTGAAAAATCCTGATGACCCGGTGTATCCAGAAGGTTAACTTCGAAGTCCCTGTAATTGAATTTCATGGCGCTGGTGGTGACGGAGATGCCTCTTTCCTGCTCAATGCGCATCCAGTCACTGGTGGCATGGCGTGCCGCTTTTCTGGCTTTGATGGCGCCGGCCTGTTGAATGGCGCCACCAAAAAGAAGGAGTTTTTCCGTGAGCGTTGTTTTGCCGGCGTCCGGGTGGCTGATAATACCGAAGTTTCTCCGCCGGTCCACTTCTTGTTTGTGTCTTTTGTTCATTTTAAAAAAGTCCTGTTCAACGTAAAAAAAACGGGCTCTCGGAAAGAGCCCGGTTACCCCTATAATATAATGCATTAACACCAAAGGTCAATGGGGAGCGATGTTAAGATCGGTTCACTTCTTCTTCAAATTTTTTTTACCCCCGGTCCGGTGATTGCGCTTTTCCCGCCGGACATGGGCGTTATGTTAATTTGAGTGCCGATTCGCTCTTTCAGAGCGGATACGTGAGAAATAATACCGATTATTTTTTCATCCTGATGCAGACTGGCCAATGTCTCTAAAGATGTTTCCAATGCTTCTTCGTCAAGCGTGCCAAAACCTTCATCAAGGAACAAAGAGTCGACCCGTACCTTTCGGCTGGCCATTTGTGAAAGCCCCAGGGCAAGGGCAAGGCTGACAATGAAGCTTTCTCCGCCGGATAGATTCCTGGTTGATCTGATTTCTCCGGCCTGATAATTGTCGACGACGTTCAATTCCAGTGGCTGCGCTTCATCACGGATCAGCAGATAACGGTCAGTCATATTCACAAGCTGGCGGTTGGCATGTGATACCATCAGTTCAAAGGTGAGACCCTGAGCAAAGTTCCGGTATTTCTTTCCGTCACTAGACCCGATAAGGCCGTGCAATTTTTCCCACCGACGACACTCCCTTTTCTGGGCCTCGATGGCAGCCTGTTTTTCTTTTATCCGTTCTTTGGCAGCGGTATTTTCATTCAATTTGTGTTTCAAGGCGGTAACGGCATCCCTTAGTTGTTTCAGATTTTCTTCAAGTTCCTTGAACTGTGGTGCCAGTATTTGAAGCGTCGCGTCGGTTACTTCCTTGGCTACTTCCAGGGACAACCGGTTTTCGCGGTCTTTCCGTCTGGCTTTTAGACCCGTCTGCCGGTGATCCAGATCCTTTGCCTTTGACTTGAATTTATCCCGAACAGGCCCTGTTAGGCGGGCTTCGAGGAACTGTCGTTCATTTTCGAATCCCGCTGATTGGAGCCGGCTAACAAATAGAGATTCCATGTTCTTCAGTTCTGGAATTCTTTTTTCGACCCGTTCCCTGAGGGACGCGATGTTGGTTCTGGTGGCGTTAAGCGTTTGCTTTGTTTCATCGTGCGCGGCCCTTGACGCTTTTTCTGCAATCTCGGCATTGGAAATTAATCTCTTCAGGCGATTTTCCTCTGCATCAGGGCTTTTATTTCCAAAGAGTTTACGGCGCTCTGAATTTCCGGCCGCGTATTCTTTCCCCACCATTTCCAAAGACCTTTGCTTTTCGGTCAATGTTTTATTTCGAGTATCGATAACCGCGTCAAGCCGTTTCAATTCGCTGTCCAGATCGGAGAGCTGCTTTTCCAACTCAGTTCTTTTCTGAACCTGAACCAGCCATTCCTTGAGTCGTCCCTGAAGGGATTTGAGCAGTGACGACACGCCTGAATCAGGGATTTCTTCTATTCCCAGGGGTCGTAATTTGCCAAGTGCGGCCGTTTTTAATCGGGTAAACCTTAGCGCCATGGACTCGAGGTCTTTCGTCAAATCCGCAAGACGTCTTTCGGCCGCCTGCTTTTCATTGGCGGCAGCGTTTTCAAGCTTTTCGCTATCAGACAGATTTTTAAGGGCATCCCGTTCGGCCGCCCCCATCATCTTAATGCGGGCCTCCTGTTCCTCGGCCTTTTGTATCAACTCCGTGAGATCCCCGATCTTTTTTTCGGCCTCATCCGGTTGCGGCATATTCCCTTCAGCAAAGGGATGATCCAGGGCGCCACACAATGGGCACGGCTTGCCATCCCTTAGGTTAACGCGGTGATCTTCAAGGTCGGCGATTTTTCGAAGAAAAGCCATTTCGCGGAGCAGGGTCTCTTTTTCCGCGCGGTATTCCCGTAACAGGCGGTCATCGAGCAATAAGGCCAGGGCTTTCTTCTCATGCTCAAGGCGTTTTCCTGAATCCTCCAATTCCTTTTTGCGTTTGTTCAACCGGGCCGTGCACCCCTTCAGCTTTTTGATGGCCGCATTCAGTGATTTCCCGGCTTTCTTTTCAGCAGCCGTTCTTGTGGTCATCTCTTTTTGCACGGAAAGAAGATTGCCGATCTGTTCGCGGATACCGGCCAGGCCGCTTACCAGCCATTCGTCCCGGGAATGGGTTTCAAGATATTTTTGCGCAAGTTTCAATTCATTGAGGGCGGTATCGCGCTTATCCTGCTCGTTTTTTTTGAGCCGTTTATCAGCTTCGATCTTCGCGGCATCTTTTCCGCAATCCGCTTTGCCGCTCTCAAAAGCCTTCTTGTTGTCTGCCACCTTCTGATCGAGAGAGCGCACTTTCTGAATCAACGGTGCAGTTTCTTTCAGATCATCTTTGGCTTTAAGCGTCTGTTTCTCGGCAGTTTTCAATGTTAGCAATTTCTCTTGGGCACGTGCTTCCAACTCAGGGCGTTTACCTTCCTCACGTTTCAGTGAGGTTCGATCCGTTTCCAGCTGTTTCCGCACAGCATTCAGTATCGCGTAATCTCCTTCCAACTCGGCGGCTCTAATGGCTTGGTTGAGCCGTTCCCGGTCAGGCTTGAAACATTCAATTTCAGTTTGAAGCTTCTGAGACTCTTCAGCCAAAGATCCGATTTCCATTTTCAGTCCGTCAATACCGGTTAACCAGGCCATGGCTTTTCCTGTTTCGGTTGCCAGGGCTGTCAGTTCGGCTTCCTTCTTTTGTCTGCCTTCCAGATCCCTTTGGATTTCCTTTTCATTTTCAGGTTCAAGAAGGTGAATGACGGAGGTTTCAGCCTGCAGAAACTTCAGTTTTTCATGCTCATCCCTTTGCTGTTCGTGGACGCGTCTTGAGATCTCCGTATAGATTTCGGTGCCGGTGATCTGTTCCAGTATTTTGGATTTCTGCTCCACATCGGCTTTCAGGAAGGTGTCGAAATTGCCTTGAGCGAGTAGTATGGAACGGGTAAAACGCTCAAAATCCATTCCGGTTTTTTCTTCGATAACCGTTGCAACACGGCGAATCTGAGACTCGATTACTTTATGGTTGTTTTGCGCCTCGCTAATTTCATGGCGGGGAGCTTGCAACTCACCATCCGCTTTTTTGCGGGCACGGTGCTGGCCCCAATGGCAGCGAAACCGACCGGCCTGGGATTCGAACAATACCTCGGCGTAGCATTCTCCGGTCTGTCGGGACATGACCTCATTGCCGCTTTTGGTGATTTTGCCCAGACGGGGCGTTGCGCCATACAGTGCCAGACAGATGGCATCAAGGATGGTAGACTTGCCGGCTCCGGTCGGTCCGGTAAGCGCAAAGATGCCGTTTGAGACATAGTCGGGATCGGTAAAATCAATGAACCATTCACCATAGAGCGAATTAAGGTTTTTGAACCTGAGCTCAAGAATTTTCATGACGCTCTTCTCTACTCTTCGTTGACGTCTTCTTCATGGAGAGACGTGACGATGTCGTTGTATAATCGATTCATTTCCGGTCGGTCTTCAGGCGGCACTTCAAAAGTGTCAAGGCAGCGTTCAAACACATCGGTTACATTAAGATCAGCAAGGGTTTCGTGCCCATGGATCGTCTTGAAGACCCGGTCCATGATGCGATTGTTTTTAATACGGCTTATCTCCATGGATGATCCATCCAGAGACTCTTCCAACAATTCCCGAAGATTTCCCACGAGATCAGCGCCGGTGTACTCAATCTCCAGCCATGCCCGGCAACCTGCCTGTTTCAACTGTCCTATTTTCGCGTTAATCTCGTCAAGAGATCCGACAATCCTTTCCAGAGGCTGAAAGCAGGGGATCCTTATTTCCTGAATGACCGGCGTAGTGCTGTTAAACCGGGCAACAACTACTTTCTTATCTTGAGTGGCTTCACCGTATCCCATGGGTATGGGTGAGCCACAGTAGCGAAAGCGTTCATTATTCCCCACACATTGCGGTATATGCAGATGCCCCAGCGCAAGATAGTCGATGGAGGACGGGAACGCATCCTTTCCCACATGGGCCAATGAACCCACATAGAGTTCCCTGACACCATCCCCATCAACGGTTTCACCTCCCGCCGTAAAGAGATGGCCCATGGCGACAATGGGCACATGCCCATATCCGTCCTTCTTGAATCGGGCTTGCTTTTGATCGGCGATGGCACAGACATCCGCGTAGTGATTCATCAGGCCGAAGGCAAGTTTTGCATTTCTATCATCGATGGATTCGCCGGGTTCGACGGTGCGGATATCCCTGTCCCGGAGATAGGGCACGGCACAGATGATGGCCTCTGGATTCCGCTGATCATCATTGAGTACGATCACTTCATCTTCCGGGTGCTCCGTCATCGCGCCAACCACATACACATTCAGGGCACGCAGAAGCTCTTTGGGTGCATTTAGAAAGGAGGGGGAGTCATGGTTACCGGCGATAATGACAATGTGACGGCAGCATGAATCGGCAATCCTGCAAATAAACCGGTAGTACAATTCCTGAGCCCGATTGCTGGGTACGCTGGTATCGAAAACATCCCCGGCAACCAGCAGGGCATCAATATTCTCAGATTCTATGGTATCGCCAAGCCAATTGAGAAATGCCGTGAACTCGTCATAGCGTTTGCGGCCATAAAGAGACCGACCAAGATGCCAGTCCGATGTATGGAGGATCTTCATGGGTTGCTCCAATAAGGTAATTTTTTGAATCGGTATCGGATTGTTTTGTCAAAAGGGTACATCTGCGTGGTCGGTAACCGCGAGGATACCTTACCGGTTATGTTACCAAAAAGCAAAAGCTTTGTTTATATTTGTGAAATGTCCGCTCATTCTTGACACCCGTCCGCCAGGCTGCTATCGGTTACTGAACACAACGATTGCAGCAAGGACATCGCTTGAAAACAAAGGAGACAAATACATGACTTTTGTATCCACTGCCAAACCGCCCCTCACACCCATAGAAAGTGCCCATTGGTTTTTGTTTCAAAAACAGCGTTTATGGGTTGTGCAAGAGGGGGAAAAGATTCGAATTCCGCAAACTTCGGATCTGAAAAAGACCAATCTGACTCCTCCGGGGGATTACTTTTTCGGTATGTTGAATGGTCAACCCTGCTATGCGGCGGAATTGGAAGCGGACCAGGTGATTCCCGAAGCTATCAGGCAGATGGAACTGCGTCAGGTATTTCGGCGTTTTGAATCGGATTTTGTTCAGGCGGCGGGATTGGCCGGCCATTTGCTGGCATGGCACCGAAATCACCGGTACTGCAGCCGCTGTGGAAAAGCAAACGAGGACAAAGAAGACGAACGGGCTAAGATCTGTCCCACATGCGGATTGGTCAATTACCCACGGCTTTCACCGGCCATTATTGTGGCGGTGGTACGAGACGGGAAGCTTTTGCTGGCCCGTTCCCCCCGCTTTCCCGAGGACTTTTACAGTGTTCTGGCAGGGTTTGTGGAACCGGGTGAAACCCTTGAAGATTGCGTTCGAAGAGAAGTATTTGAGGAAGTGAAGATTTCCGTCAAAAACATTCACTATTTCGGTAACCAGCCCTGGCCGTTTCCCGATTCCCTCATGCTGGGTTTTACCGCGGAATACGCAGGCGGTGAAATCAAGGAAGACGGGATTGAAATTTCCCACGCGGACTGGTTCCCCCCGGATCGCCTTCCGCGAGTTCCCCCCAAAATCAGTATTGCGCGGGAATTGATCGATTGGTTCGCGAATAAGGGTTAAATGGTATCGGATCCAGGCAATGCGGGCCGCACTTTCAACGTAATTTCTTTGCGGATTTGCACCAGTCCCGGCTTGGCGCCTTTGGGTTTGGTAACGTACCGGGCCTGGGTGCATGAAACCGGAACGATGCCGCCATGTCGCGCCTTGCTGTAATAGGCGGCCACGGCGGCTGCCCGTTTGAGGGTCTCCCGGTCAGGTTCTCCGGTGACACTGGCTCTCAGCACCACGTGGCTGCCGGGCATCCCGCGAACATGAAACCAGTAATCGCTGGGCTTTGCCTGTTTAAGGCTCAGGTAATCGTTGTCCACGTCTGTTTTTCCGGCAAGCACTTTCCATCCGCCCGGCAGTTCATGTTCAATGATATTGTACTGAGCAGTCAAGAGGTCTACCGGCCGGGAGTAATGATCCGGGAATCGTTCGCCTTGCCCGCAGCCTGTTGCTGTTCCTGGGCTTTTTTCATCCTTTCCACCATTTCTTCCAGGGCATTTTTCATGGCGCCGGGAAACTCCTCCATGGCCTGTTCCAGAGTGCTGGCCTTCAATGGTGCCTGAAGGGGGACCAGCCCTTGCGGCGAGTGGAGCTGGGTGTGCCCTACGTAGATCGTCTTGCGGGAGTTGTCTTGGGTGCCGTCCGCATTGATGGGTTTGAGGCACCTGATGGCGCCGACCTTGAGATCCGTAACAGATTCCTCAAGGCACAGGTTTTTCTGGTCGAAGCTAAAATCTATTTGGTCAGGACTGCTGGCGTTCATTTGTTTTCTCCCTGATATTTTTGCCGAAACATGATTGTATAAGGCATTTTATGAAAAGATCAGCACCCAAGTAACATGGCATGGGAGAAATTGCAACCCCTTGCCGGAGCGAGATAGTCAGAGCCGGGTGGTTTCCGGGATTCCTGGCGCAACCTAAAAGACCAACCTTTTCGAGATAAAATGCTTTTTCAGGATACCGTATTTTATCTTTCAATCAGCACTGGTGATCCACCGGCGCTCGTTTTACGGACGGTATGTTACAGTTGAGGAATTTTTCACCAACCAATTGGAATTTGAGGGGATCGTCTGTGGTGCAACAGGTAAGGCTTCTATTCTTGGGGATGCGGGTTTCGATTTCCGGATGTCGATTTAAATAGTCTTTAAGCTTGGAGGCGATGATTTCGGGGCCGTTTAACACACGGCAGTTTTTTCCCATGATACGGGTAATGTCCTTTTCCAGAAAAGAATAGTGGGTGCATCCCAGGATGAGGGTGTCGATCTGTTTTCGTTTTAACCGGGAGAGGTACTTTTTGAGTATCATGTTGGATTCCGGTTTTCCCACCCAACCTTCTTCCACCAGGGGGACCAGAAGGGGGCATGCCTGTGTGAAGATCTTGACGCCGGGGTTTAGTTTCCGAATTTCTTCTTCGTAGACGCGCGATTCAATGGTGGCGTGTGTCCCGATGACGCCAACTCTGCCGTAACGCGTTGATTCAACGGCGGATTCTGCCAGCGGAATCACAACCCCCAACACACGGCGACTGGGATGATTTTCCCGCAGCCATTCCTGTTGGATTTTTCTAAGTGCCTTGGTGGAGGCGGTGTTGCAGGCAAGGATAATCAAAACACATCCCTTGCTGAACAAAAAACGTACTGCTTGCCGGGTATAATTGTAAATGACCTCCTGGCTCTTGTTACCATATGGGGTTCGGGCACTGTCGCCCAGATAGAGATA
>JAJDOH010000022.1 GCA_022340265.1 Deltaproteobacteria bacterium
CCCGAAAGACCATTAAGCAGTCACCGGAATACACGGAGGAGTGCCTGCTTACTCGGGATTATGAGACCGGACTGCATCGACATTACAATCGCCAGGGATACTGGGTCGATGAAAAGGAACATGATCCTGAAAACAAAAAAATGTCTGAAAGGAGTATCGTCATGAAGGTGAAAAATGGGGTTAAAGAGAACAGCGCCGTGGAAACGGAGAAGAAGAACAAAACGGACAAACCGTTGTCGCCCGATCTGCTGCGAAAGATGAACACGTATTGGCGCGCTGCCTGATCTCCGCCGGAGCGCCTAGTTCGAGTTCCCTCGGTTGTCCCGCAAACGGTCTGTACATCTGAGCGTGAGCCTTTCGACAATCCCCGCCGATAAAAAAGGTAAAAATCTAAAAGGGTTAAAAATATTTCTTACAAAAAAGCAGAGCCCTCCAGAACTGATCTGCATAAACATTATAACAGCAGGAGGTTATTATGAGCTATTATTTCAATAAGACATTGAATCTGTCCTTTGATAAGGCGATTGCCGTTGTGATCGAAGAACTTGAAAAGGAAGGATTCGGCATCCTGACCGACATAGACGTGAAGGCCACGTTGAAGAAGAAACTCGATGTCGAATTCAAAAAATACCGGATTCTCGGCGCCTGCAACCCACCTTTTGCATACAAGGCATTGCAGGCAGAGGATAAGATAGGCACCATGCTTCCCTGCAACGTAATTGTGCAAGAGATTTCAGCCGGGCAGGTTGAGGTCACGGCCATCGACCCTCTGGCTTCAATGGAGGCCGTCGAAAATCCTGCGTTAAAGGAGATTGCTTCCAAAATCAGCAATAAGCTGAAAAAAGTTATCGAGAGAGTATAAAAAAGTATTCATTTCAGATACTTGCACAAGGAGAAGGATCAATGGAGCATAGTAACCATTCAGAACACGGGCAGGATGGAATGGGGCAGGCTATGCAGGAAGGACATCGCGGTACAGGGGCTAAAGATGACGACCATACGGGGCACCACGCCCACATGGCGGCGGACTTCCGAAAACGGTTCTGGATTTCGCTGGTCCTGACCCTGCCGATTCTCGTCCTCTCGCCGCTGCTACAAAAACTGGTGGGCCTGCGCGAAGCCATTCGTTTTTCAGGCGATCTATATGTATTGTTCGGTCTTTCTTCCGCGGTCTTTTGGTATGGCGGCTGGCCGTTCCTCAAAGGGTTGCTCAAGGAACTCAAATCCCGGCAGCCCGGAATGATGACGCTGGTCGCGGTTGCCATCACCACCGCCTATGTTTACAGCGGCACTGTCGTGTTCGGCCTGACCGGCAAGATGTTCTTCTGGGAGCTGGCTACTCTCGTTGACATCATGCTGCTGGGGCACTGGATCGAGATGAAGTCGGTGATGGGCGCCTCAAAGGCACTGGAGGAATTGGCAAAACTCATGCCCTCGGATGCCCACAAACTCATGCCCGACGGCAGCGTGAAGGATGTGCCGCTCGGCGAACTGGCGGTGGATGACAAGGTCTTGATCAAACCAGGTGAGAAAATTCCCGCGGACGGTGCCATCGTCAAAGGCGAGAGTGCGGTCAATGAGGCCATGCTCACAGGTGAATCAACCCCAGTCACCAAAAAAACCGGCGGCAAGGTAATTGGCGGCTCCATTAACGGAGAAGGCTCGCTGACGATCGAGGTCAAAGGCACCGGAAATGATTCGTTTCTGTCGCAGGTCATCGATCTCGTCAAACAGGCCCAGGAAAGTAAATCAAAGACCCAGACTCTGGCGAACACGGCCGCGATGTGGCTCACTATCGTGGCTCTGAGTTGCGGCGCCATTACCCTGGTGATCTGGCTGGTTCTCATGAGCAAGGAGTTTGCCTTTGCCATCGAGCGCAGCGTCACCGTCATGGTCATTACCTGTCCGCACGCGCTCGGTCTGGCCGTGCCGCTGGTGGTGGCCGTCTCCACGGCCCTGGCCGCGAAAAACGGCCTGCTCATCCGTAATCGCGTTGCTTTTGAAGGCGCCCGAAAACTGCAGGCCATCATTTTTGACAAGACCGGCACGCTGACCGAAGGCCGCTTTGGCGTGACCGACACACTGGTACTTTCGCAGGACATCGACGAAGAAACGCTGCGAAAGTACGCGGCCTCCGTGGACGCAAATTCCGAACATCCCATCGCCAAGGCTATCGCCGCTTCTTCGGAAAAGAAGCTGCCCGTCGAAAACTTTAAAAGCATCCCGGGCAAAGGCGTCGAAGGCAGGGTCAAGGGCAGAGAGGTCCAAGTGGTTAGCCCGGGCTTCCTGCGCGAACAGAACATCGATCTCACCGACAAGCGCGTCGAGCCGCTGCAAGCCCAAGGCAAGACGGTCGTGTTTGTCCTCGTTGACGGGAAGTTGCAGGGAGCGATTGCCCTGGCCGACATCGTCCGACCCGAGGCCAAGCAAGCCATCGACGCCCTTAAGGCGTTGAACATCCGCTGCATGATGCTCACTGGCGATAACCAAGCGACGGCCAAATGGGTCTCGGACCAGATCGGACTGGATGAATACTTTGCCGAAGTCCTGCCCCAGGACAAAGCCGCCAAAGTGAAAGAGGTTCAATCCCGGGGTGTGTTGACGGCCATGACCGGCGACGGCGTAAACGACGCCCCGGCGCTGGCGCAGGCTGATGTGGGCATCGCCATTGGCGCCGGTTCCGATGTGGCGGTCGAAACCGCCGACGTGATCCTGGTGCGAAGCAATCCATTAGATGTGGTCGCCATCCTGAAGCTTTCCCTGGCCACCCACCGCAAGATGATTCAAAATCTTTTCTGGGCCACAGGCTACAACGCCTTTGCCATTCCGTTGGCTGCCGGAGCGCTTTACGCCTGGGGTGTGGTTCTTAGCCCCGCATTCGGCGCTGTGCTGATGTCTGCGAGCACGGTGATCGTGGCCATCAATGCGCGGTTGATGAGGCTAAAGGTCGAGCCTAAGCCCGAAGCCAAAGTCGAGCCTCAGCCTGAAACCAAGGCCGAGCCTGAGGCTAAACCCAAATCCAAAGCTGCTGACACCAAGCCCGAAGCAGAGGTCGAGCAGAAGCAGGACGCCAAAGCTGAACCCAAACCTCAAGCCCAGGTTGAGGTTGAAGCCAAACCGGCCGTCGAGCCACAACCTGAAGCCAAATCCAAAACAACTTCCGATCTGACACCGCAGATCGCCACACGGGCGTATGAACTTTATGAGGACCACGGCCGACGGGACGGCCAATCAGTTCAGGATTGGGACAAAGCGGAGCGGGAGATTCGGAAAGCTGATGTCAAGGCCGAGCCTGAAGCCAAGGCAGCGGCAAAACCCGAGGCCAAGCCGGAAACCAATGCCGAGTCCGAGCCCGAAGCCAGCGCCAAGGCTCCAACAGATTTGACTCCAGGGCTTGTCGAGCGAGTACATGCGCTCTACGAGGAGCTTGGGCGCAAAGACGTCCAAGCAATTGAAGACATGGAAAAGGCAGCCCGCGACAAGCGGTCAGATGCAGAAAAAACTGATGCCAAGCCTGAAGACAACACTAAACCTGAGGAAGGAGCGTAACCATGATTCCTCACTGGCTCCACCTCGTCTCCATTTTCGCGCTGGTTCTCGGCTTCGCCGCTGCCGGGGTGATCATGCTTGACGAGATGCGTCATCCGCAACATATGTGGATTATGAACGTCGTCTGGCCCGTCGTGGCGTTGTTCGGGACGGTGCTGACGGTCTGGGCCTATTTCCGTTATGGACGGCTCGCAACCATGAAAGCGACCATGAACGCGAAAAGCGAAGCGCCCAAAGCGTCGGGCAAGAGTGCGACGCCCTTCCCCGTGATGGTCGGCAAGTCCACGCTCCATTGCGGCAGCGGCTGCACACTCGGCGACATTTGCGCCGAGTGGCTGGCCTTCGCCTTCCCCGCAATCGCCGTGTGGTTCGGTTGGCACTGGTTTTTCAGCGAGAAGATCTTCGCCATCTGGGTGCTCGACTTTATCTTCGCCTTCGTGATTGGCGTCGCGTTTCAATATTTCACGATCGTGCCGATGCGCCATTTGAAGATGGCGGCGGGAGTCAAGGCAGCATTAAAGGCGGATACGCTGTCGCTGACGGCTTGGCAGATCGGAATGTATGGGTTCATGGCCTTCGCGAGCCTTTATTATTTCCCGCAGGTATGCGGCGTCAGACTTGAAGTTGATTACGTTGAGTTCTGGTTCATGATGCAAATTGCGATGCTGTGCGGCTTTATCACCAGCTATCCGGTCAACTGGTGGCTGCTCCGCTCTGGCATCAAAGAGATGATGTGAGGTTCATGATGAGAAGCGGAGAGATGAACCCGACCAATAAACAGTTACGAACAACATGGCCGGCATCATCGAAAGGATGAAAAATGAAAATCAATTCCAAGGATTTCCAGGTGCCGCCTGGAGAAGAGTTCAAACTCAGCGCGCACCCGACGAAGGTGAAGCCTTTCTTCAAGTCGAAGAAACACTATCACCAACGGCTGGATGAGGGCGTCGAGGAGTTGAGCGAACTGCAACGCATGCACTACGCGGCCAACCGCCATGCGATCCTTCTCATCTTTCAGGCGATGGACGCGGCCGGCAAGGACGGGGCCATCCGGCATGTGATGTCCGGCGTCAATCCGCAGGGCTGTCAGGTGTTCAGTTTCAAGCAGCCGAGCACCGAAGAACTGGAACACGATTTTCTTTGGCGCACCACCTGCCGCCTCCCGGAACGCGGACGAATCGGCATTTTCAATCGGTCCTATTACGAAGAGGTGCTCGTTGTTCGCGTGCATCCGGAAATACTTCGCAGCCAGGGGTTGCCGGAAGGGTTAATCGCCAAACAGGCCATTTGGGAGGAGCGATATCGTTCCATCGTGGACTTCGAAGCGCATCTCCACCGCAACGGCACCAGGATCATCAAATTCTTTCTCCACCTGTCGAAGGACGAACAACGCAAGCGTTTCATCGCGCGCATCGATGACCCGGACAAAAATTGGAAGTTCAGCCGCGCGGACGTGCGGGAACGGGAGCGCTGGGATGATTACATGAAAGCGTATGAGGCGTGTCTGAACGCGACCAGCACCGCTCATGCGCCCTGGTATGTCGTTCCCGCCGACGACAAGAAGAATGCCCGGTTGATTGTTTCGCAAATAATCCTTGATGCGCTCAATGAACTCGATATGGCCTATCCCAAGACCTCTGCGAAGCGCCGGCGGGAGCTGGAATCTATCCGCAAGCAGCTTGCGAAGTAATGCGCAACTGGGAATGGAGCAATGCCAAATGAATGCAGCTGAGCTTATGGACACCGCGCGGCGCGCGCGGGCAAATACGTTGTCGTGATGGACAAGACATGAGCAAGCCGGCCTCTTGGAAACGGCCCGGCGAAAACGTGCTGTAGAAAAGGATGAAAAAGTGAAACGCATGCAAAACATATTGATTTTGAAGCCGATCAGGAACGCGCGGAAAACCGCTGGCGGAGCGCTGGTTGCCCTCCTCACCATGTCCGCTGTATCCGACGGCCCACTTGCTCATGGAGCTCCGGTTGAGAGTACGAAACCGGGCGTTCTTGCCTCTGAAGTCGGGAAAGCCGAGAAGCCCTCTCTTCCACCCGTGGGACTCTACGGCACTTGGATTGCCAAAGGCGTGGTCGCAAAAATAGGCGAGGTCAGGATCCGGCTCACCTTCCGCCGAGAAAAAAAAGTAAGTGTCCTGGCGTGGTCCGATATTCCATTTGCCGGGCAGGTCCGAAATCTCCAAGGACCATTTTCGGTAGATGGCGATAAGATTAAATCGAAGGCGATTCGGGATGGGGAAAAGGCGACCTTTTCCTTTGAAGGCAAGCAGTTGGTGCTGCGTTTCAAGAGCGGCAAAGTCGTGCGCTTCGACCGGGAATAGCGGTCGGCTCGAACCCCGAAAACGGGCTTGGTCGCCACGTGCGCCTTTGAGCAGGCGGAAGGCAAAAAACAAAATCTGGTTACCCACTTGGCTCAACTAAAAGTTCTAACAACAAGTAAAGGCAAAATTTTCTCTCGGCGAGACACAGAGATCGCAGAGGAAGATTAGTCAAGACCAGAAGTTAAGGTTGAAACCGACAAGCGTAAAGGTTCTCTCTGCGTGCTCTTCGTCTCTAGTGAGCGCAAGCGAACGAGCGAGAGATGATTCTAGCTCATTTGGTTGTTGGTGGAACGAAGTAGACAACCAAAAAACAAATATTATGAAAATCCAAATCAAGGACACCGTTTGCCTCCAGCTGTCTTGTTTGGTGGCTGACGGCTGGACAAATAAGGTCAAACCGATGCGAAAATTATTGCGCAAAGTTAAGCAGTCAACCGCGTGGCGGGTTCTCTGCCGCGCTTACGCACGCTGGGTGGAAGCGTATGGCAACGAGGGCGCCGCCGCCTTTGCCTATTACCTGCTGCTGTCATTCCTGCCTCTGGTCATCCTGCTGGTGACCGCCGGATCGCTGTTCGTCGAGCGCGGCGTGGCGACGCAGGCGGTTGTGCAGTGGGTCAAACATTACGTGCCGCTGACCGGTGAACAGGAACACTCCGCCGTGGGGACCATTGGCGGCATGCTGGCGGAGCGGGGCCAGATCAGCCTGGCGGCGATTCCGTTGTTGTTTTGGAGCTCGCTGCAATTCCTTGGCGTGCTGATTCGGACCACAAACCGCCTCTGGAATTCGCCGATTTACAATTGGTGGCGGTTGCCGTTGAAAAGCCTTGCCCTGCTCGGCATCACGGTGAGCGCCGTTTTGATCGGCATTTTGCTGCCCGGGATGGCGCGGATGTTCCGGGAATGGCTCGCGACCCGGCTCGGATTTCCCGGTTGGATGTTCGCCATGATTTTCCAGCTCATTCCGTGGCTGGTTTTGTTCTACGGGCTGATCATGATTTACCGGCTGGCCCCCAGCCGGGCCATCCGGTTTTCCGAAGTCTGGCTCGGCGCGCTGGCCGCGACGCTCCTGACTTGGATTGGCGAGCGGCTGTTTCTGCTTTACACGGTTCACTTCAGTAGCTTCAACGCCCTCTACGGCGCCTTGGGCGGCATCGTGGCGTTCCTGATGTGGATTTATCTCTCAAGCTGCGTCTGCATGTTCGGCATCTGTTTTTGCGCGGCGCTGGCGGAGTCCGGGCGAAATCCGATGGTCCGTTGCAACCAACCGGCGGGTGATGAACGTCGCACTTTAACTGGTCAACAAGGATGATGGCGTCGCAAAAAGTCCGCCCTACGGCGTTACGGCGTTTTTTCAGGACCTCGACCTACCTGAGGTAGTCCTTCCCCCCTGAAAAACCACCAGGCCTTGAAGGACAAAATTTTTGCTTAGCCATCCCAAGACTTTTTGCGAAAGCATCAAACTTCAGAGGGAAAAATGACAGATAAAACTCGCACAATCTCAAAACAATCGGGCATGGGAGCCATTCCCACATTAAAGGGTGTAACCTTTCGCGTATGGGCACCCCATGCCGAAAAAGTTTACCTGATCGGAACCTTCAACGGCTGGAGTGAAAGCTCAATACCTCTCTTCAATGAGAAAAACGGATACTGGTCTGCTGACGTGTCAGAGGCAAAAGTGGGAGATGAGTACCGATATTTGATCCACGGTCCTGCGGGTCCTCTCTCTCGTATCGACCCTTATGCCAGAAAGGTGACGAATGCAGTGGGCAACGGTATAATCTATGATCTTGATGCATTCGATTGGGGCGATGATACCTTTGATATTGCCTCGTGGAATGATCTCATCATTTACGAGATGCACATCGGTACCTTTAACGTCAAAGAAGGGGGGCTTCCGGGCACGCTGGATAGTGCCATTGAAAAATTGCCTTACCTAAAAGAGCTGGGTATCAATGCCATTGAAGTGATGCCGATCATGGAGTTTTCAGGCGACTTTTCGTGGGGCTACAATCCGTCACATCCCTTTGCTATAGAAAGCATTTATGGTGGGCCGGATGCCTTCAAGCGGTTTGTCAAAGCGGCCCACGAACATGGTATCGCTATCATCGTAGATGTCGTTTACAACCACTTTGGCCCCTCCGATCTTGATTTGTGGCAGTTTGACGGTTGGAGCGAAAATGAGAAGGGGGGAATCTACTTTTACGAGGATCGCCGCTCGGGTACACCCTGGGGGGAAACGCGTCCCGATTATGGCCGGGGTGAAGTGCGCCAATATCTGTGCGATAACGCTCTGATGTGGTTCGAGGAGTACCACGTCGACGGCTTACGTTGGGACGCCATAACCTATATTCGGAATATTGAGGGTAGGGACGGAGATCCGCCTGAGGACATTCCCGAAGGCTGGAGCTTGATGCAGTGGATCAATGAAGAAATCAAACAACGGTTCCCCAGCAAAATCAGCATCGCCGAGGGTATGCATGATAACGCCTGGGTCACCAAAGATGTGAGCGCGGGTGGCGCAGGCTTCAATGCGCAATGGGACAGCGTATTTGTGAATGCCGTTCGCCAGGCCGTTATTGCTCGTGATGATACATCCCGTGATTTGGGGGCAGTCAGCAAAGCTATTGAGCATCGCTACGATTTAGATGCCTTTCGGCGGGTCATTTTTACCGAGTCGCACGACGAGGTCGCTAATGGTCGGGCCCGCGTGCCCGAGGAGATCTGGCCGGGAAACGTGGACAACTGGTTTTCCAAGAAACGCTCTACGCTGGCCGGTGCTCTTGTTCTTACTTCGCCCGGTATCCCTATGATTTTTCAAGGACAGGAGTTACTGGAGGATCGGTGGTTCCAGGATAAAGATCCCATCGATTGGTCCCGGATTGAGGGGGAAAATGGTATCCTCCGCATGTATCGGGACCTGATCGGCCTGCGGTGCAACCGGTCAGGCGTGACGCGGGGGTTGTGCGGTCAAAACATCCGTATCTATCATTTTAACAATGAGGCCAAACTTATCGCATTCCATCGTTCGGACAAACAAGG
>JAJDOH010000070.1 GCA_022340265.1 Deltaproteobacteria bacterium
CCCGAGGGTTCGGTATCCTTTGGCGGCGAAATCGTCAATGGATTTAGCGACTTTATTTCGCGATGCTTCTTCCAGGCGGCACAAGTCGAGAATGACCTGCGGCGCTCCCTTGGTCACCTTGAAAGTAGCGCCCCGGTCGTCTTTTACCGTTGCCTCCGTGCGTTTCTTTACCGGATCAAAGGGAACAAAATTAAGCTGCCTGTAGCTTTTGAGGGCCTCGCTATCCTTCAACCCGCCCAAGACCGCCTGATCGATGGCGTCCTGATCCTCTTCCTTGGACGCCAGGGATGCCGCCAGGATCAGCTCCTGAGGGTCGTTGGCCTTAAAGGGGACAGGGTCTCCGAGCGTGAGCTTGTTTTGGGTGAGTGTTCCGGTCTTGTCGCAACAGAGGATATCGATTCCCGCCATTTCTTCAATGGATTGAAGTCTTGAAACAATTGCTTTCTTTCGAGAAAGGGCAAGGGCTCCGAGCGCCATGGTGACGGATAATACCGCAGGCATGGCAACGGGGATGGAGGCCACCACCAGAATCAGGACAAACTGGACGAGTTCGATAATACCCACCCTGCGCATCAGCTCCACCACCACCAGAATGACGCTGAGACCCAGGGCCAGAAAGATGAGAAAGTTTCCGACCCGAAGGACTGCTTTCTGGAAGTGGGAAACCGCCCCCGCATGCTCCACCAGTTTTGCCGTGTGGCCGAAATAGGTATTGGACCCGGTCCCGATCACCAGCCCCACCATTTCTCCCTGCTTTGCCACGGACCCCGAATAGGCCATTTCTCCCGCCTTTTTGTCCACGGGCAGGGATTCGCCAGTGAGTGCAGACTGGTCGATGCTCAGGTAATCCCCCTCCACCAGTTTGACGTCGGCCGGAATGATGTCTCCCGGCCTCACGCGGATGATATCTCCCGGAACCAGTTCCGCAGCAGGCACACCCTGCCATTTCCCGTCCCGCCGCACCCTGGCGTTGAGCGCCAGTTGTTCTTTCAGCGCGTCCAGAGCGTTGGCCGCCTCGTGTTCTTCCCAGAATCCGATGACGGCATTAAAGAGGAGCAAAACCATGATGATAATAAAGTCCGGCCAGTGGCGAACGACGGCCGAAAGAACGGCGGCGATTTCAATCATCCATGGGATGGGTCCCCAGAAATATCCCATGAATTTGAGAAGGGGGTTGACCTTCGTTTCCTCTAGAGCATTCGGGCCGTATTGTTCCAGCCTTTTTCGGGCCTCAGAGACCTCAAGACCTACTTGTGATGTGTCAAGAATTTCATAAAGTGCTTCAACACTCTTTTCTTCAGCTTCTTTCGTGTCGATTCTTTTAAGGTCCACGAATCCATCTCCCTATTCATTCCGCCTTATTGCCCATCAAGGGAAAATCGTTTATTTGGCCAACTGCAGAAAAAATGGCACAAGTTTCCTGATTTGGTGCTTTTCCATCAGTTTTCCCTAAGAAAGTTCCTTCGCGATGGAGACCGAAATGCTGGCCCCACCCAGGCGACCCGGTTCGGTCCACACCTCTCCTTTGTGTTTGCCGGCAATCTCTTTTACAATGGCCAGCCCCAACCCCAGTCCGTCCGTTTTTTGAAATGCGCCTGCTCGGGTGAAAGGGCCGAATATGCGATCGGGATCGTTCACTCTGATACCGATGCCGTCATCGCTCACCGTCAAGATCCAGAAGTGTTTGGTTTCTGTTAACCCGATCTGAATCTCTTTGAGGCCGTCTCCCCCGTATTTCACGGCATTATCCACAAGGTTTCTGAGAATTCTTTCCACACAAATTCTGTCGGCACGAATCACCGGCAATTCTTCCGGATGTGACCATTTGAGGTTACGTGACTGAAGCTGCTCCGAAAATTCCCTCCGAATAGCGGAAAGTATTTTCTGAAGGTCCAGATTTTCGGTGTTCAGGGGTGATTCTTTTGAACTGATGAACTGATTGATTCTTTCGGTAAGCATCGCAATCTGATGGGCGGACTGCATAATATGTCGGCAATGGGTTCGTCCCTTCTCATCCAGGATGTCTCCGTAATTTCGGAACAGACGTTCCGTTAGCCCGTAAAGACTGACGGCGGGATTTTTGAGATCATGGGAGACCGAATAGGCGAACAATTTGATCTTTTCAGACTCCTCCTGCAATTGCCGGTTGGCCGCCGCCAGGTCCGCGGTTTTTTCCCGGACTCGCATTTCCAGCTGTTCATTGACTTTTTGGAGTGCCTTTCGAGATATCTCCCTTCCGATGGTGTAGCGAATTGAGCGTTCGAGAAGGGCTGTTGTCAACTGATCCTTGACCAGATAATCGGAAGCGCCCAGGTTCATGGCGCGAATGTCCACTTCATATTCTCCCTGGCCCGTCAAAAAGATGATGGGCGTTTCCCACATCTTTTCCCCGGCTTTTTCCAACACTTCGAGGCCGTCATGGGCCCCCAGACGAAAATCCAGCAGGCAAATGTCATATGTTTGCGTGGCAAGTGATTTCAGGGCGGAGTCATAATGGGTGACCCAGTCCAGCAAAAAGCGCGTGTCCGGTATCTTTGACAGAAGATGTTTGATGATGGCATGGTCATCAGCGTCATCTTCAATTAAGAGGACTTTTATCTCATTCATGAGGTTCTCAGGTTGATGGCGAAGCCTGTATTTAGATATTCCCGATATATTCTCGGGATTTTATTTTACAGGGGGGACAAATTGATTCAATGGGGTGCATTGTGTACTTGATGGTTCACCGGACGGTATTGTTGTGAAGATATGAAGGGCATTCACTGAATACACTGAATGAGTGCAGGATGGGTTAATCAGATTGCGGCAGCCACTGGCCTACGACCTTCCGGATTTCCTTTACCAGTTCTTTATAGCTGTGTGGCTTTGTGACATAGGAACTGGCGCCGTTTTTTTTACAGAAGACCTTATCCGCCGCATGGTTTGAAGTGGTCCATATGATGATGGGCAAGTCCCGGAAGCTCGGGTCCGATCTGATTGCCATGAGGACCTCACGGCCGTCTTTTTTGGGCATATTAAGATCCAGAAATAGTAAAGCCGGGGGTGATGAGCACCCTTCCAGGTCCTTACCGTCGCTATTGCCGCCCAGGCAATTCATGAGTTCTTCTCCGTCCCCCACGAAATGAAGAGCCGCACTGATTCCCAGTGCATCGAAGGCCCGCCTTATCAGGAACCTGTCGTCCGGGTCGTCCTCGGCCATGAGAATAGTTGAAGGCATAACGCGCCGTTTATTCTGAAAACCCATATTCCCTTCATTCTCCTTGCCGCGCAAATAGCGAGGCCTTCTCCAGCCCTTTAAAGCACGCTGGCGAGATTTGCTATGGTCCTCAAATAATCTAACCGTAACGAAGAAAAGCGTCAATAGGAAAAATACTGATTTTTTTTGGGATATATCCTGATAGACATAAACCGAGAAGCTGGAGGGATTCAGAAATGGTGTGGATGAATGATTCACGATCTGTCAAAGCAGGCTTGTTAGTGCGCAAAGGCAAAACCCGGCACCCGGTAATGAGAGCCATCTCTTACGCTTGGTCCCCAACCAGTATTGCATTGGTGCCATTGAAAAGACCAACACTTCCCGACGCCGAAATGCCGGGAAGGTTGAGCTTTGATTACAAACGGTAACGGCGGATAGCTGCTCCAGATCTTCTTTTTGCTATTTATCCAGCCGAACGCTTACCGGCGCCGATGTGCCCTTTGACTTTATGGGGATTGACCACCAGCACGGGAACGTCCGATCGTTTCACGACGTTTTCAGCCACACTTCCAAAAAAAGTGTGCCCCAGTCCTTTACGACCGTGTGTTCCCATTATGACCATGTCGACTTTTTGAGATTCAACGGCTTTCAGGATTTCCATGGCGGGGTCCCCATAAATGATCAACCTTTGAAAGTTCGGACATCCTTTCAACTGGCTCTTGCATACCTTGTTCATGGCCTTTTCGGCACCTTCCATGGCATCCTTTTTGAAAGATTCCAGGGAAAGATGAGGGATGAAGGATCCGGCGCCCCATTTTGATAGATCCTCGACCACATGGAGCAGGTAGATCATGCTGTTGTATTTTTCAGCCATGGAAAGCACATAAGGAAGAATTTTGGATGAGTTTTCCGTAAAATCGACTGGAAACAGGATTTTCTCTATTTTGACCATGGCCGAATCCTCCTGATTTTTGTTTTATCTGAAATCTTCAGTCGCCTTTCGCTCCGGTTCTATTTCATCATTCCGGTCTGTCAATATTTGTGGCCATAACGGGCAGGAATTGCGCGTCACTTTTCAATGTGTCAGTATCCTGCTTTTTTTTGAAGCAGCATCTTTGTTTCAAGATTTAGCGAATCTGCTCCTTAAGAACAATGGGGTGAATCCTGTATTCTTATTCCTTTGTTGAGGTATTCCGTCGGTGCTGTATTTCAGTAGAGCCTGCGGCGGAAAAGCACGCCGGCAAGGGTCAAGGTCACCAGCCCGATGAGCATCATGGGCCAGTATTGAGGCCAGAGCAGGGAAGGGGAGCCGCCCTGGAGAAAAACGGAGCGAAGGACGATGAGGAAATATCGCATGGGATTGATCAGGGTCAGGTACTGAACCAGTTGCGGCATGTTGGCGATGGGCGTGGCAAATCCGGAAAGGATGATGGAGGGGACCAGGAAGAGAAATCCCCCCAGAAGGCCCTGCTGCTGGGTAACCGCTATGGAGGAGATCATGAGACCGATTCCCACAGCGGAAAAAAGAAAGAGAAAGAGGCCCGCGTAAAGTGCCGTAAGGTTTCCCCTTAAGGGAACGTTGAACCACAAAACCGCCACCAGAATAATAAAGTTTGCTTCCACAAAACCGATGACAATTCCGGGCAATCCTTTCCCCAGCAGAATCTCCACCGGCCGCATGGGGGTGACCAGGAGTTGGTCGAAGGTGCCCGCTTCCCGTTCCCTGGCAACGGAGAGGGCCGTCACCATCAGGGTCACCACCAGGGTGAGGAGCCCCACGATACCCGGGACCACAAACCAACGGCTCTGGAGATTGGGATTGAACCAGGCCTTTATATTAAGCCTGGCCGGAGGCGGGGGATAACCCTTTGATTCAGCCCACTCCCGGTTGAATCGGGTCACGATGGTGCGGAGATATCCCGCGGTGAGCAGGGCCGTGTTGGAATTCCGTCCGTCGATGATCACCTGAAGAGGCGCAGGCCGGCGCAGCAACAGATTGCGGGTGAAATCGCGCCCCAGACGAAGGACCATCATGGCCTCTCTTTTATCGATAAGGGGGGCAATCTGGCTCTCACTTTGCAAATAGCCCACCAGATGAAACGCACTTGCCCCCTCTATTCGTTGGAGCAGTTCCCTGGCCGCTATGCCCGTATCCTCGTTGAAGACAGCATAGGGAACTTTCTCCAGATCGAAAGTGGCCCCATATCCAAAGACCATAAGCTGGATAATGGGAGGCCCGATCAAGACCATTCGACCTTTTTTGTCCTTCAGCAGGGCCAGAAATTCTTTGATCATGAGTGCGATGACCCGATGCCACATAACGCCCCCTATTCCAGTCTTTTTCCCGTGCGTTTTTTTACCAGCATGAGAAAGATGACGGCCATGAGCATCAAAGCGAGCGCATTCATGAGGACCACAGACCACACATTTCCCGCCAGGAAAAGGGTCTGCAAGATGGCCACGAAATACCGGGCCGCAATGATGTGCGTGATTCCCTGAATTACCGGAGGCATACTCCCGATATCGAAGATGAAACCCGAGAGGATAAAGGCGGGGAGAAAAGTGGCAATGATGGCGATCTGTCCTGCCACAAACTGATCTTTGGCAACCGTACTGATCATTAGCCCCATGCCCAGCGCCACGACGAGAAAGAGGGCGGACGCGCCGAAAAGGGCAAACAGGGATCCCCGAAGGGGAACCTCAAAGAGCCACACGGCCATGGCCACTGACAGGGTCATGCCTCCCATGCCGAGCAAAAAATAGGGGATCAATTTGCCCATGATGATCTCGCCCGCCCGGACCGGCGTGGCCATGAGAGCCTCCATGGTGCCGCGCTCCCATTCCCGGGCAACCACCATGGCCGTGAGGAGGGCGCCGATCAGGGTCATGATAACGGCAATGAGACCCGGCACCAGGAAATTTCGGCTTCGCACCTCCGGATTGAACCAGATCCTTTCTTCCATGACCACGGGAATGGCCAACTTTTGCCCTTGGGATAGGGCATATTTCTCAAGCCAGTTGGCCCAGACACCCTGCAGGTACCCTTCGATGACCCGCGCATTGTTGGCGTCCACCCCGTCCACCAAAACGCCGATGGGCGCATTGCCCTTTGAAAGTTCCGTCTCGGTGAAATTTTCCCGGAGCCAGATAATGCCTTTGACGTTCCCCTCCATCATGGCTTGCTCCGCCTCTTGAACAAAGCGAAAGCGTTTCGCCGTAAAGTAGGGCGAGTGGTCAAAAGCGGCCGTAAAGCTCTGGGTCAGCGCAGAGGGCTTTTCCACCACAAGCGCCATGGGAACATTTTTTGCGTCGAGGGAGACGCCGTAGCCGAAGAGGAAGAGCAAAACGATGGGAAGCAGAAAGGCGATGGCGATGCTGGAGGGGTCTCGAATGATTTGAAGCGCTTCCTTGCGCACCAGGGCACGGACCCGCAAACGGGAGGATCCCGGATGCCTATCTTTATTTGAATCACTTTTCATGCCCGACCCTCTCGCTCACGGATCAGAGCGATAAACGCATCTTCCATGGAGGGCTCCGATTGGGAGTCAGATCCGTGGCGGTTCTTGATGTCATCCGGGGTCCCATCCTCCAGAATTTCCCCTTCGGCCATAATCACCAACCGGTCGCAGTACTCGGCTTCCTCCATGAAATGGGTCGTCACCAGGACCGTCACACCCCCTTGGGCAAGATGATTGATCCGGTTCCAGAATTCCCGCCTTGCCAGAGGGTCCACGCCGGAGGTCGGCTCATCCAGAAAGAGAATTTCCGGCTCGTGCATCAAGGCGGTTGCAAGGGACAGGCGCTGTTTGAACCCCAGCGGCAAATCACCGCTTTTCGCCGCTGTATACGCTTTCAACTCGAATGCCTTCAACGCCCACGCGATTCTTTCCCGCTGCCGTTGACCGCTCAGTCCGTAGGCACTGCTGAAAAAACGAAGGTTCTCAAACACGGAGAGGTTGGCATAAAGGGAGAACCGCTGGGCCATGTACCCGATGCGACCCCGGGCCCTGGCCGCGGCGCGTCGCAGATCGTTCCCCGCCACCGTCAGGGAACCTTCCGACGCGGGTAGAAGTCCGCAAAGCATTCGGAAGGTGGTCGATTTGCCGGCGCCGTTTGCCCCGAGAAGGCCGAATACTTCGCCGTGGCGCACCGTAAAACTGATGCTTTTGACGGCATAGAATGATCCAAAGCGACGTTTAAGGTCTTTTACGACGATAACATCCCCGGTTTCAGAAGTCTCCGAAGTCTTTGTTTTCAGGCCTTCGCCGTCTATGGTTGAAGTGTTCGCCTCCTGTCTGAGCATGACGATGAATCTATCTTCAAAACGGGGATCAACGACCTGAATTTGTACATGGTCCATCCCCGGGAGAATTTCATGGGCGGAAGGCGTCTCGGTTTTTTCCGATACCACGCGCACGCCCCCTCCCTGAATAATGGCGTCCACGATACCGGGAGCGGCGATTAATTTTTCCTGAAGAGACCTTTTGTTTACCTGGGGGGCCGACACCTGAAAGGTGCGACCCGACATCTCTTTACTGAAGCTCTCGGGTTCCCCCTGACCCAGGACTTTTCCCTGGTGAATGAGGACCACTTCCTGGCACCGTTCCGCCTCATCGAGATAGGCCGTGCTCAACAGGACCGTCATCGCTTCTTCTTCCACCAACCGGTAGACGATGGCCCAGAGTTCACGTCGCGAAAGGGGATCCACCCCCACCGTGGGTTCGTCCAGGAGGAGGAGCCTGGGGGAGCTGACCAGAGTGCAGGCGAGGCCCAGCTTTTGTTTCATGCCGCCGGAAAGCGCTCCCGCGATTCTTCCGGTAAAGGACCCCAGTCCCGTCATATTCATGAGGGTTTCGTACCGTTCAACCCTGTCGCTGGAAGGGAGGCCCTGAAGATCCGCATAAAGGTCGAGATTTTCCTGCACCGTTAAATCCTCATAAAGCCCGAATCTCTGAGGCATATAGCCGATCCATTGCTGTACCCCGAGCGGTTGGCGGACCACATCCGTATCGAAGACATGCACGTTCCCTTCATCGGGAATCAAAAGACCCGCCATCATCCGGAAAAGCGTTGTTTTTCCGCCACCATCCGGACCCACGAACCCCGTCACCGTGCCGCGCCTGACCCTGGCGCTGAGCGAATCCAGCGCCTTAACAGTCCGACCCGCTGAATGAAATTGCTTGCTCACGTTTTCCAGCAAGACAGCTTCTTCGGTGGGGGACAGATTTTTATCGGGGGTGATCATCCGGGTTTTCCTGGCAGAGGGTGCTATGCCCGGCGTTAGCTTCCAAAGACTGATTTAAAGGGATCATGACGGTCACGGGCATCCCGAGACGCAGCTCGTTTTGGGGATTACAGGCATAGATGCGAAGCCGATAGACCAGTTTTGTCCGTAGCTCGGTGGTTTGCACCTGTTTTGGTGTGAATTCCGCCGTGGGCGAGATGAAGCCAATCCAGCCTTCGTATTTTTTGCCCGGAAAACTGTCGGTTGTTAGGTAAGCCTTCATGCCGGAGGAGACTTTACCCAGGTCCGGTTCGGAGATGTAGGCGCGAACCCAGACCGGGTTGGTCAGTGCCAGGGTAAAGACCGGCGTTTCAGGGAAAGCCATATCCCCCGGTTCGAGAATGCGGTCCTGGATCACCCCGGCTTTCGGCGCATAGAGCTTCGTATCCGTCAGCTCTCTTTCCGCAAGTTTCAATGCCGCTTCACTGGCCCTGAGCTCTGCCCTGGCAAGGGCGATATCTTCCTTTCGGGGACCCTTCACGGCCAGGATCAGTTCCTGGTTTGCCGCTTTCAGATTTGCCCTGGCGGACTTGAAGGCCGTCTCGGTGTCGTCGAATTTCTGTTTGGAGGTGGATCCGGTGCGGACAAGATATTTCATCCTCTCATAAAGCGCTTTGGCGTCTGCCAGATTCGCTTCCTCGGCCTTGACGCGTTCACGGGCTTCCCGCACGACCTCAGGCCGGCTCCCCGCAAGAAGTCGGGCCAAGACCTGATTTTTCGCGGCAACTTCCGCCGAAGCCCGGGCCTCAGTCGCTTCATAACGGACCGGATCAAGCTCCGCCACCAGTTGTCCGGGCTTCACCATGTCGCCTTCCTGAACCGAAAGCTTCTCTATGCGCCCGGTCGCGTGAAAGGCAAGCTGAACCTGCCGGATATCCACGTTTCCATAGAGATCCAGACGGTTCCGCGGCTTTTCGTCGTGTTGTAAGTAAAAATAGGCACCGGTTCCCATTCCCGAAACAACGATCAGCAAAAGGATGATTCGTCGGATTTTTGATTTCTTTTTCATGGTCTTTTCATATTACGATCGTCGCCATTAAAAAATGGGGTCCATCCCCTATTTTATCCAAAAATGGAATTGATTCTCGGGAAGCCGGATTTTGTACTGGGAAAGGAAAGAGGCTTTAAATGATTCACGGTGTCAGCAGAAATTTGCCGAAGATGATAAGACGGTGTTTTTCACGTTTGTTTCCCGGGAAGGGTCACTACGAAAACGGCACCTCCGTCAGGGCGGCTATTGGCGGTAATGTGGCCATGATGTCGTTCCACGATCTTCCGGCAGATGGCGAGACCGATGCCGACACCTTCGTATTCGCTTTTTCCATGAAGTCTTTGAAATGGAGCGAAAATTCTGGATAGATAGCTTTCATCGAATCCGATCCCGTTATCCTCCACAAAGATTTCGTATGCGTCGGCTTGATCAGATCGTCCCTTGTGGATTGTTTGGGCATAGATCTTTACTTTCGGAGAAACTCCTTTACGATGGAATTTCAGGGCATTGCCGATGAGGTTCTGAAAAAGCTGGATCATCTGGACTTTATCCCCTTCGACGGTAGGGAGATTGCCCACCTCAACCGATGCAGCTTTTTCTTCCATCAGAACCACAAGGTTCGTTTGAGCTTCTTCCGCAGCCTCACCCAGGTCCACTGGAAAAAACGGTCGGGTTTTGGTGGTCACGCGTGAATAGGCCAGGAGTGAGTCGATCAGCGTACGCATTCTGGTCGCCGCGTTCTGCATCCGCATCAGAAAATCACGGCCTTCTTCAGATATGGAATCGCTGAATTCGGTGACCAACAGATCCCCGAAACTCTGAATCTTCCGGAGGGGCTCCTGAAGATCGTGGGACGCAACAAAAGCAAAATCCTGAAGCTCTTCGTTGCTCCGTTTCAGTTGCTCCAGATAAAGTTCCTTCTGTTCTTCGGCTCTTTTTCTCTCACTGATATCGATGCCGATACCGATTAGAGATCCATCCGATAGTTCCACACTGGCCCAGGAGGTTTGCAGATTCTTTCCATGTTTTGTTTGGATTGTGAAATCCTTCCAGCCCGGTTGCCGCTGTCTCATTTGTGACCAGGCCTCTCCACAGACGGTGGGATCGATTTGACACGCTCTTGCGAGGTCCGTATCTCCGATATTTTTGTGCTTCCAGCCAATCAGGTTTCTGTAATGACTGTTCAAGATCCTCACATCCCCATCAGGGTTAAAAAGACATATCATAACGGGGATATTGTCAATGATGGTCTGCAAAAGTTCTTTTGCGCGGCTGAGTTCGGCTGTGCGCTCTCGAACGCGAATCTCCAACTGCACCTCACTCTGTTTTAGGTCTCTGAACAAAAGGGCGTACGGTTTTCTGAGCCCTGTTTCGATGAGTGCCTTGTAGATACACCAGAAGGATAAGATTTTGAGATAGTGCCCCAACAGATTGGTCAGATCGTAGGCGGCCGCATAGGTGGTGAAAGCAAGTTCCGAGGCAATGCTGAGACCGATGGACCCGATAATCCACTTGCGGACGTCATCGTCGAATTTTTCGCGATAGACAACCAAAAGGGCTGCGGAACAAAGGAAAATGAAAGAGATGATATACTCACTGATTTTCTTAAACGGCGTCAGGCCCATGCCTTCCACAAAACAGACCGGAAATATCCGCCAGTAGAAGATCGACAGAAGCAGAAAGATGCAAATGATGCTGTAGGCCAGGAATACGGATCGGACCTTGAATTTCCTTTGCAGAAACAGAAAGGCCGCGAGCATTGAAAGGCTCTCAAAAACCCGGGCTGCGATCCATAGCTGGGTTGCTAAATCAGCATTGTACCCCTCAAATATGGCGATCCCTTTGTAGGAAAGGGTATGAAGGAGATCGAGACCGCCCACAAACAGGTAGGCGATCCCCAGAAAAAGGAGAAAGTTATTGCTGAGATACTGCCTCGTATTCCAGGCGATGACGAAAATAGCGCCGGCAATTATGACAGAGAAGATCTCGGCGATATTATGGAAAAGGAGGTAGTTGTAGAGACTGCAGGCATACAATGCAGCGAGAAGCAGAATGCCTAATATGAGGTATGAAAGCTTTTTGCCCATCATTTCTACACCGCTTTTTTTGGAGTTGGATCAGGCATTGCCTTCTAAAGGACCTTTAACATACCCACCGGGCTTAATCAACGTGCTTCTTTATAAAGGATTATAGATTAATGGTGTTCGCGGTACCGAATTGTTGACATCCAGCGTCTTTAGACCTATTCTTGAAATCATCTATTTGAATGCTTTATTTGCCGGACAACCTAACGTGAGAGGTAAACTTGAAAGATATTCCCCCCACCAGAATTCTGTATGTTGATGATGATGAAGATGATCATATCCTTTTTCAGCGGGTGCTTCATCAAATACCGAATTCATACTATCATTTATATTTCAAAACCACGCATGATAATGCCATAAAATGGATTCGTCAAAATCCTTGTGATGTGTTGTTTGTTGATTTTTACCTGGGGGATAAAACCGGGTTGGCGCTCATTAAAAAGATTCAGGAGATGGGGCTCACCATGCCCGCGATCGTATTGACCGGTCAGAGTAATCCTGATATTGACACGCAGTCGCTGTATGGGGGTGCCGATGATTATCTGGAAAAGCCCCACCTTACGCCGGTTCTTTTGGATAGGACCATACGATATGCGTTGGAGCGCAGGCGGCATCTCTCTTTGCTTACGGAGCGCCAAAGTCAATTGGAACGGCTTGGCAAGAAACTTTTAGCCATCCAGGAAAAAGAGCGAAAGCGCCTGGCACGGGAACTTCATGATGGCATCGGGTCGACCCTCACCGCGGTCAAATACGCTTTGGAGGAGAATCTTTATTATCAAACAGCCGGTGATGCCCATGAGAGACCGTCTCTGGAATCGATTTTGTCCTGGGTAAAACAGGCCATCACGGAAACACGTGCAATTTGCTCGCGGCTCAGACCCGAAACCCTGGATGACCTTGGCTTGAAATTGACCGTTGAATCGCTCTGCAAGAAAACCCGGCAGATCTCAGACGGTATCGAAATATTAAGCCATGTTGAATTGAAAGATGAGAATTTTCCAGAGGAATTGAAAATCGCAGTTTACCGAATTCTGCAGGAAGCGTTCAATAATGTGGTAAAACACAGTGACGCTACAAAGGTTGAAGTCTCTCTCATGGAAACGGACGATGAATTGACGCTTTCTATTCATGATAACGGTATCGGATTCGGCGTCCCAGTTGATTCAAAAGAAAATGCTGGAAGCGGATTCGGGCTGGAGAGTATGAAAGAACGGGTGGAACTCCTTTCCGGTCATTTTGAACTCCAATCCGAACCGCAAAAGGGAACGTTGATCACGTGTTACTGGCCCAAATCCTGAGAGCTGCCTTTTCACACAATGTTTTCATGTGTCCCTTTGAACCAATTTAATGAGCGCAAGCGCTCTCCGAAAATATTCCAAGTTTGTGATGAAGTGCAATAAACAGCCGATTAAGGTTTTATTGCGTGATCAGCGCAACACCCAAGGGTAATGTTTTGATTTTCTGCATGGGTATATTGAACTGCTTTTTATGCTTGAATGGGTGTTTGCGGAAGACGCTCTGAAAGGAGAATCGGTCATGAATACTGCCACCGGGCAAAATGCCCTGGTCCATGAAAAAAGTCCCTACCTGCTTCAGCATGCTCAAAACCCGGTGGACTGGTATCCGTGGGGGGAGAAAGCGTTTGAAAAGGCAAAAAGTGAGGATAAGGCTGTTTTTCTCTCTATCGGGTATGCCACCTGCCACTGGTGCCACGTTATGGCGCATGAGTCTTTTGAAGATCCTGAAACCGCAAGGATCTTAAACAAGCATTTCGTTTCCGTCAAGGTGGACCGGGAGGAGCGGCCTGATCTGGACAAAATTTACATGTCCGTCTGCCAAGCCCTGACCGGCCACGGCGGATGGCCCCTGTCGGTCTTTTTAACGCCCGAAGGCAATCCCTTTTTTGCCGGAACCTATTTTCCCAAAACCAGCCGCGCGGGTTTGATCAGTTTTTCTGAATTACTTCTAAAGCTCGACAATCTGTGGAAAGAAGACCGGGAACGCCTTTTGACTACGGGTAACCAACTCACCGAACATCTTCAGAATGCTGCCCGCATGGCCTCGTCCGAAACGACCCTTGATGTGGAGACGCTTCATAAAGCCGATACGCAACTGGCCCGCAGCTTTGATCCTCAGTGGGGCGGATTTGGCGGAGCCCCCAAATTCCCTTCCCCCCATCAACTTACATTTCTCCTGCGCCATCACCAGCGAAGCGGGGAAATCCGCGATTTGGAGATGGTGGAAAAGACACTTCGGTCCATGCGCCGGGGAGGCCTTTTCGACCACATCGGTTACGGTTTTCACCGCTACTCTGTGGACGAAAAATGGTTTGCTCCTCACTTTGAAAAGATGCTTTATGATCAGGCGCTTCTGGCCATGGCCTACACGGAAACCTACCAGGTGAACGGTAAGTTGTTCTATGCCAGGGTGGCGCGGGAAGTTTTCACCTATGTTCTAAGGGATATGACATCGCCGGAGGGCGGCTTTTACTCGGCGGAAGATGCGGACAGTGAGGGCGTGGAAGGGCTTTTTTATCTCTGGACACCCAAGGAGGTTCAGGAAATCCTGGGAACGGAATCAGCCGGGATATTCTGTGATTTTTTTGATATTCGCGAAGGCGGTAACTTTGAAGAGGGCCGCAGTATTCCCCATATGCGGGAGTCTCTCTCCACTTTTGCAAAGCGAAGGAACATGGGCGTGAAGCAACTTGAATATCTTCTTCGAAATGGGAAAGAAAAACTCTTTAAGGAGAGGAAAAAACGGATTCACCCCTTTAAGGATGATAAGATTCTCACCGCCTGGAACGGACTCATGATCACGGCCTTTTATAAGGGATACCGGGCACTGGGAGAGGCTGCTTATCTTAGTGCCGCGGAGAAGGCGCTCACCTTTATTCTCAGCACCATGCGAAAAAAGGACGGATATCTGATGCGACGCTTCCGGCTAGGTGAAGCGGCCCATGCCGGTTATCTGGATGATTACGCTTTTCTTACGTGGGCGCTGATAGAAGCCTACGAAAGCACCTTTGATCCGGGTCATCTGGAGACGGCTGTAGCGTTGACGCACACCATGCTGGATCTTTTTTGGGATTTGGAAAACGGGGGATTCTTTTTTACGGGCAGGGAAAATGAGACCCTCATCACCCGTAGCAGGGATGCCCAGGACGGGGCTATTCCGTCGGGCAATTCCGTTGCAGCACTGACGCTCCTCCAACTGGGAAGGATCACCGGGGATACGGCCCTTGAGGAAAAGGCGGATGTGCTCATGAAGGCCTTTTCCGATCAAGTGGATGGCTATCCGTCCGCCCATACGCAACTGCTACAGGCCCTGGACTTCATGATCGGTCCGGTGCGGGAAGTGGTCATTATGGGCGAACGCGGTGAAGATGGTACACAGGCCATGTTGCAACTGATTCACCGAAACTTTCTGCCCCGGCAGGTAACGCTTCTGGTGTCGGATGACACAGCAAAGGATCGGCTGGCCGAACTGGCCCCCTTTGTGAAAGAGATGGTCCCCGTGGAAGGAAAGCCCACTGCCTATGTATGCCGACAGTATGCGTGTCAGGCTCCCGTTACCGATCCGGAATACATGGAAGAGGCGCTCAAGGAATCCCCATGAGCGCTTGTCTCCGGCGGGACCCGAAAACGCCATTATTTTTTTTCAGTTGGTTTGTGAAAGTGTCTGAGCCCGTTTGTCTCAAGAATATTCAAGCCGATTTGCTTTCCGGCTGAAAGGGGATAAAAGCCTATCCCCTGACCGAAAAGGAAGTAAATGAGATTGTTGCTTATTTCAAAACCCTATGGCATTTAAATGGAGCACATCATGGAAAAACAATTTGCATACGAAGTGAAAAAATACCCGGTGGAACAGTTCATTCGGCTGGCCTATTTCTGTACGGATAAAGGGGAATGCGGCTTGAATGAACTTCCATCCGAGCAGATGACGGCGTTTGAAGACCTGCTCAATGAAAGAGGTTCGGGAGGCTGGGAACTGGTGCAGGCTTTTTTCGGAACAGATGGCGTGGTCGCGGTTTGGAAAAGGGAAAAAGCTTAAGACATCCCCGGACTGGACCGATACACCCATTTTCAGTTGGCCGGCGAATGGGAAATCCTGCCGAGAGATATCCACTTTCCGGGGGTACGCTGCTGGTTATCCCGGTGGAAGATCCGGCTCAATAGGGGGTGCTTGACCTCTGCTCTTATGTGAATTCCTCCGACTCTTCGGAAGGGTAAAAAAGATTCAGGATCTCATCCGTGATTTCCTCCGGCTTTACCTTCATCAGAAGCGCTTCTGCATCCCGGCGGCCTTTTCTGGCAAGGCATTCCATATTTTCAAGTTTTTCAATGACGCCCGTTTTCCTGAGGAGGGTTTTTACTTCGTGAAAAAGACGTTCATTTCCAAACAAGAATGTACCTTCATGAAGGATTTTGCAGGCCAATATTTGACAGAATGATTCAAACCGGATCTGCTCCTTTACCCGTGAAAAAGGTTTGACCACATAGTCGAGTTCTTCCCTCAAATAGGGATTGAGAAGCAACCTGGATTTCTCCCGATAGATGGCGTCGTCCAGGCGACGCACGAAGGCCTTGGAGCAGCGATCTGAAACCACCACCACCATATCCATGTCCGAGCCTTTCACAGGCTTGCCGGTGCTTCTCTCGGGCCTGGGGACATCATGGCTCATGTTGTAGACAATATCGCCGGCGATGATAAAGCACGCTTTCTCTTTGATACCCTCAAGATCCTCGGCCAACCCTGATATGGTTTGAAATACCACGTCCAGCTTTGAGCGACTGATTGCTTCGATGTGAGAAAGGAGTCGGTCGGCTTTTTCCGCCAAGGCATCAGGTCGCTCCGGAAGTCCGATTACCGAATAGGTGAGAAAACCCCTCCAGATGGAGGGTGAGAGTCTGGCGAATTCGGGCAGCCTGCGATCCAGACGCAGATAGCGGGTGCCAACGGTTCGAATTTCCAAATCGGGGCATCCCATGCAGGCCTGCCATAGTGCTAGATGATCTCCCTGAACCGAAGCGCGAATTTCAGCACCGGTTTGAGGACCGCCTATTTTAATGAACTCAAGAATTGCTTTTTCCACTGTTCACTTTTAAAGCGGCCACAACCTAAAAATGATTCGTCCGTTGTACCAGAATATTTTTCCGTGTTCATGGATGCTATTTATGCTCACAACGGTAATGTGAATAAGACAGCCGATAGAATCAAGGGCAGATTCGCCCGGAGGCCTATGGGTGACGTTCACCTCAAAAATCTTTCCGAAAAAGTGGAAATATTTGCGCTGGAACAGGGCCTTCCTATTTAATTACAGATCGTCCGGCGATCCTTCGGCAGCCTCCTGCCACAAACGCTCCAGATCCTTCTGGATGCTGTCCACACGTGCTTTTTCCGAACTCCAGTCAGCGGGACATTCCACTTCCAGCTGGCTGATGGCCGCCTCCATCTCCGTCACCAGTTCATTGATTTTGAGAATGGCTTTCGGGGCTTCTTCCATATCCGCGGATCGTCTGTCTGCCTTTTTCATGTGGCTGTCGATCTGGGACTTCCAGGTTTCGACTTCGCCTCTCATATTGGAACAATAGGTTTTAACATCCATTTTTATCTCCATTTTCAGAACAATAAAGCGTAATCACAGGTTGAATTGTAAACCGGGGATGTTTAAAAGTGCTTTTAGATGCCCAGGTAGGCCTCTCGTACGTGTTCGTCCTCCATCAGTTCTTTTCCGGTTCCCTCCAGAACGATCCGGCCGTTTTCAAGGGCATAGGCGCGGTGGCACATGGCCAGGGTCTGCCTGACATTTTGCTCCACCAGGAGGATGGTGACCCCTTCTTCATTGATCTTCTTGAATATACGAAAAATATCCTGGACCAGAATGGGGGCAAGCCCGAGAGAGGGCTCATCAAACATCATCAGCCTGGGAAGACTCATCAACCCTCTGCCTATGGCAAGCATCTGTTGCTCTCCCCCGCTGAGGGTGCCGGCCGTCTGTTTACGACGTTCCTTCAGTCGCGGGAAGAGTTCAAAGACGTGAGCCATGGTAGCGCGACGCTGCTTCTTTGCATCGCCTTTGAGAGTTCCCATGATCAGGTTTTCTTCCACGGTCATTTCAGGAAAAAGACGCCTCCCTTCGGGCACATGGACGATGCCGTATTCGATGACTTTGTGGGCCGGGACCTGGTCGATACGCTTGCCCTCAAATTCAATGGAACCTTTTTTGACTTCAAGCAGCGAGGAGATGGCCCGGATGGTGGTGGATTTGCCCGCTCCATTGGCACCGATAAGGACCAGGATTTCTCCTTCTTTTACTTCAAAGGACACGTCCCAGAGGACCTGCAGATCACCGTAAAAGATATCGATTCCGTTAACCTTGAGCATATTCTTCTCCCAAATAGGCCTGGATCACCATTCTGTTTTTCGCCACTTCCTTAGGATTGCCTTCTGCAATGGTCTGGCCGAAATTGATGGCGTGGATGCGGTCCGATATGGTCATAATGAGCTTCATGATATGCTCGATAATTAAAATCGTGATCCCGCTTTCCCTCATTTTCTTTATCAATTCGATGGCTTCGTCCAATTCAGACGGGTTCAGGCCGGCCGCGGTTTCGTCCAGGAGCAGGAGCTCCGGGTCAGTGGCCAGCGCACGGGCAATTTCGAGCCTTTTTCTCCCGCCGATGGGAAGACTTTTCGCCAATTTGTCTTTATCCCGGGACAGGCCGCAGAAGTTCAACACCTCTTCAGCCTTTTCTTTGGCCTTCCCGATGGTTTTCACGCGACAAAAGGCCGATGCGGTCACGTTTTCAAGGACGGTCATCCTTGCAAGGGGCTTTACCACCTGAAAGGTTCGCCCGATGCCCAAGTGGCAAATCTGGTGGGTCTTGAGGTTCGTGATACGTCTTCCTTTAAAAAAAATATCCCCCGATGTGATCGGAAAATAGTGATTGATGCAGTTAAAAGTGGTTGTCTTTCCCGACCCGTTGGGTCCAATGAGGCCGAAGATTTCACCCTTTTCAACCTTGAAACTCACTTGGTTTACGGCCACAAGTCCGCCGAAGGCTTTTGTGAGACTTTGTAATTCAAGGAGTGCCATCGTCTTTTCTTGTCTCCTTTCAGTGAGATACCCGCATGCGGAACACATTTTTTTTGATCTTTTTCCAGTCTCCTACCACACCGTTTGCCAGGAACAGGATCACGAAAATGACCAATAGGCCGAAAACCAGGGCATGCCCCTGGCTGACCCATTCGGGAGCCAGGCCGAAGAAAGAACTCCTGAAGGTTTCCTGCAGTCCCACCATAATAAAGGCGCCGACGGCAGGTCCCCAGATGGTGGCTACCCCGCCCACGATGCCTACGAGTATGGCCATAATGGAGATGAAGTGGAGGGAAAAGACCACATCGGGATCGATAAAGCCCATGTAATTCATATAAAAAGCGCCGGCCATCCCCGTAAAAAAGGCGCTCACCAGGAGCGAAATGTTTTTGTACAGGGTGGTGTTGATGCCCATGGAAGCCGCGGCATCCTGATCCTCCCTGATGGAGACGAAATAGTACCCCCATTTGCTTTTCATGATCACATGGATGACCCAGATACAGAAGGCGGCCAGGCCCAGAGCCATATAATAATAGGGCACTTTGCTCCGAAAACTTTGGATGATCAGAATCCCCACCATCCCATCCGTAAGTTCTTCCCAGTTGACGGCAATCAGCCTGAAAATTTCACCCCCGGCCAATGTGGCCAGGGCAAAATAGGGGCCCCGAAGCCTGAAGCAGACCCATCCCACGAAGAGCGCGATGAGCATGGCTGTAACGCCGCCGAACATCATGCCCCACCATGCGGACATCTCCAGCTTTGTGACAAATATTCCCGCGGTGTAAGCCCCGACCCCGAAAAAGATGGCATGGCCGAAGGAAACCTGCCCGGTGTAGCCCGCGAGAAGATTCCAGGAGGAGCCGATGACGACCCACATGAGTGTTATGATCATCAGATGCTGGTAATAGTCTGATTTCACAAGAAAGGGAAAGATGAGAAAAAAGATTCCCAAAAGGACCCAATAGAGTTTCTGCTTTTTCATTGTTTTCCCCTATATTTTTGTCAGCCGTTTCAGGCCGCCGGGTAAGAAGATCAGGACCAGAATGAAAATCACAAACCCTACCATTTCCCTGTATCCCATGCCGATATAGGTGGCGCCCATGGACTCGGCAATCCCCAGCACGATGCCGCCGAAAATGGCCCCCACCGTGCTTCCCAGTCCCCCCAGTATGGTGATGATAAAGGCCTTCAGGGTAAAGGGGCCGCCGATATCGGGAAAGAGATAGTAGATGGGGATCAGCAGCGTTCCGGCTGCCGCCACGAGGGCGGAACCGATCCCGAAGGTGATAATCGTGATCCGGCTGCTGTTTACGCCCATGAGGGTGGCTGCATCTTTATCCTGGGCTGTAGCGCGGATACACCGGCCCAGATCCGTCTTCAACAGAAACAAAAAAAGCGCAATGGTGAACGCCACGGCAAAAATGAATGCAATGCTCATGGCCCAATTGAAAGAGATTTTCCCTATAAAGAAAACAGAACCACTGTAAGGCGTGTGCACGGTCTTATAATCCGAAGAGAAAATAAAGCGGGCGATTTCCGCCAGGACCATACCGATGCCCACGGTCATGAGGACCTGGTTTTCCGGCAGAATAGAATCCACCTTGATCAACGGGTTCAAGAGATATTTCTGGAGAAACATCCCCAGGAGGAACAGGGAGGGCATGGCGACCAAAAGTGAGAAGTAGGGATCCAGGTGCAGGTAATGGGAAAGGACAAACGTGATGTACATGGCCACCATCATGAGCTGGCCATGGGCCAGATTAATGATCCCCATGACGCCCATAATGAGGGTCATGCCTATTCCGATCAGGCTGTATATGCCACCAATGAGAACCCCTGCCACCAAAGTCTGAAGGAAGACATCCATTTGACATTCCTTTCAAGCGTTGCATGGAGATTTCCATCGTTCCAAAACCCACGTGGGTCACCTAAGTGATCCAGGGGAACTTGGCGAAGTCAGGAAAAAACGGAGATGGAAACGGGTTTTACGTCCTGCCCCGAAAGAGGGGCAGGACGTGCTGGAACGGATGAATTTGTGCCTAATAACCCCAGATTTTCAGCCAGTCAACCGGATAAACGAATTTCTTGGTCGCCAGGTCGGCCGGCCAGACCAGCTCCAGTTTTCCATTCAACCACTGTACCACATAGGTGGCCACTTTATTCTGGTTTTTCATTTTGCCCCAGGTGGTAAACTTCACGGGGCCGAAGACGGTCATCATGTCCGTGGCCGCAAGGGCCGCCTTGATATCATCCGCCTTGAGGGATTTTGTTCTCTTGAGCACATCAGCGATCACATAACAGGCGGCATAGGCCTCCGCGCCGTGATAATCCACCGATTTGTTGAATCTCGCCTTGAATTTGTCATAGAACTCCATGGCGCCCGGGAAAGGGAGCACCTGGTGCCACAAGGTGGCGGAAATCACATCTTCAGAAGCCACCCCGGCATTTTCCTTGAATTCGGGAAGGGTGAAACCGGCCGCCCCGCCGATGAACATCTTGGGGGTTAATTTCAGCTCTTTGGCCTGCTTCATCAACAATGAGGCATCCATGATGTAGGAGATCATGTAAACAACATCGGGATTGGCCTGTTTTACCTGAACCAATACCGGTTTAAAATCGATCCCCCCGTGTTCGTAGCCCTCTTTGAGCAAGACCTTGTACCCCATCTTATCGCATAGCGTGCTGAAGGACTTGGCCCCTTTTGTTCCGAAAAGGGAATTCTCATAAAGGATGGCCACCGTCTTGGGTTTTACGACCTCAGCCAAGAGGGATTCGATGGCGCTTGCATACTTGCTCACCGGCGGGTTCAACCTGAAAATATAGTCCCATCCTGAGGTCGTAATCTTGTCCGCGGACCCTGTATTTACCAGGAAGGGGATTCGGTTCTGTTGGCAGACGCCGGCCGTGGCATAGGTGACCGAGCTGCTGTAGCCGCCTCCCACCATGACCACCTTATCCTTTGTAATCAGCTTTTCCACCACGGAACGACCCACCTCCGGTCTTCCGGTGGTATCCTCAATGAGCAGATCCAGCGTCTTGCCGTTAATACCCCCGGCTGCGTTGATCTCCTCTTGCGCCATGAGAAATGCATCCCGCTCGATTTCCCCGAATTTTGCCAGGGACCCCGTGGTGGGCAACACAATCCCCACTTTGATCCCTTCCTCCGCGGAAACCGGTCCGCCCACGATCAAGCCAAAAAACATGAAAACCACAAGAACAGACAAGACCTTCACTAAACTTTTCATGAACTACCTCCTCTTCTTCGTTGTTTAAAGTTGATGTTTATTTAGACCTGAACCGCAGGTCGTATTGTAGCACAATCCACGGCG
Source organism: Deltaproteobacteria bacterium (assembly GCA_022340265.1). Classification (GTDB taxonomy): domain Bacteria; phylum Desulfobacterota; class DSM-4660; order Desulfatiglandales; family Desulfatiglandaceae; genus NaphS2. The sequence goes on from JAJDOH010000070.1 coordinate 21,984, forward strand.
TATTTCCTGACTGCGTGCACGGTTGATGGGGCAAATAAGCCAATTCCGATACACTCGATACTATAAGATATTTTTCAAAAAAACAATTCATTTTTCAGAAACCTCTGTTCAACCTCCCCCTTTCTTCATCATACTCCCCTGAATGATGACACCTTCCAGAAACAGGGCGATCAAAACGACAGGGAAGGGGATTCCCATGGGTTGAACTGTTTGCGCAATGAAAGCAGCTCCGGAAGCCAGAAAAGTCTTTTGCCGAGAATCAGGAGCGCAAGACCTACGATGATGTTTGCGATGACCATGAATGTGTGAAATCCTCCTAATGAACACAGATATATCAAGAACAAATTAGCAGTTTTCAAAACACAATTCAATATGCTCAATTACAAATTGAGTTGACAATAATGGAAACACTTTATACTAGAAGCTACGAATTTATTTTACTGTATTTGAGTGAAAGGTTAAAATGTGAGTTGTTTAAATGAGTTAAGATTGGACAACCAGACGAGAACGATTTACCCTGATCCGCGTTGCGGGGATTGTCTTGTGAAATTGGCGGAAGATGTGACCCACATGATTGGGGAAAAGGTCGTTGGCCTTGAAAAATTTATCCAGTCAGAAACAAAACGAATTCTGGCAGATGGCGTAGCGAACCGTTGGACTTCTCCGGAATGCGCCAATGAGATTCTGCGTGTCATTCGAAAGGTATCGGGTGTTGCGGATCCCTATGAAGCCGCAAAGTTAACAGAAATGGCTCAGGCAAAATCCGTTTTTGCGCAGGTAAAAGATCGGGTGGCGGATGATTTTCGCTCCATGGCGGGTCTGGCGGTTCTGGGAAACAGCCTCGATTTCTTCCGTTCCACGGATGACGCTCTGGCCGATGTTACGGAACAGACCGGAAATGATCTTGTTTATTTTCATGACGACCTGGATCGGTTGCAGAAATTCTTGAGGAAAAATCCGAGCCTGGTTCTCTATTTGACAGACAACTCGGGAGAGATCTTCTTCGATTTTCCCCTCTTTCAG
>JAJDOH010000104.1 GCA_022340265.1 Deltaproteobacteria bacterium
ACGGTTCGGCTCCCGACATCGCCGGCAAAGGAATAGCAAATCCCATTGCAACGCTCTGGTCGGTGCAGATGATGCTCGACTTCCTGGGCCAGGAACAGGCGGCCGCGGCCCTGATGCAGGCCATCGAAGCCGTAACGGCCGGGCGTTTCCTCACCCGCGATCTAGGTGGCACGGCCAAAACGGTCGACGTCACAGATCGGGTGCTGGAGGAAATAAGCAAAGAGTCCGGGGGCAAATAACCCAGTCTTGGTCTCATCCCAGAAGAGTGTGCTTGAATCCCAATGGCGTCATGGAATAGTGGAATATTGTTTTTAACATATTGAAATTAATTAATATAATAGTCAAAAAATGGCCTCATTTTCAACACCCTTCTTTTGTGTACGGTGCCTATCAGAAGATGGATGCTATATCAGCTTTTCCACTTTTCCACGTGATGACAGGAGACCAGTCGGTTTGCAACTTCCCTCAACTGTGGAGCCATGCTTTTGCAGATATCGGTCATATGGGTGCACCGTTGGTGAAAGGTGCATCCGGGTGGTGGATTCAAGGGAGACGGCAACTCCCCGAAAAGGCGTATCCGCTTTTTTCTTAACCTGGCATCCACATGGGGGGTAGCCGTAAGCAGTGCCATGGTATAGGGATGAAGGGGGTTTTCAAAAATGATATTTTTATCGCCCTGTTCCACAGGTCTGCCAAGGTACATGACCATGACCTCATCGGAGATCAGGCGCACCACGCTTAAATCATGGGAGATGAACAGATAGGCCAGATTCATCTCTTCCTGAAGATCCATCAGCAGGTTCAGGGTCTGGGCCTGGACAGACACATCCAGAGCAGATACCGGTTCATCTGCCACCACAATATCCGGGTTGAGCATCAATGCCCTGGCAACGGCAATCCGCTGACGCTGGCCTCCGGAAAACATATGGGGATACCGGCTGTACTGCTCCCGGCTCAACCCCACTTTTTCCATCATCTCCAACGATTTTTCCCGCATCTGACCGGGAGTCAGATCCGTATTGATCTTCAAGGGCTCCTCAAGAATGCTTCCCATTTTTTTCCGGGGGTTGAGGGAGCCGTAGGGATCTTGAAATACAATCTGAACCTTGCTTCTCAGGGCCTTTTTCTGTTGCTTGTCACTGGTGACGGCATTGATGCCTGCAATTTCAAATCTGCCTTCTGTGGGGGATTCAATCATGGTGATCAGACGGGCCAAGGTGGATTTACCGCAGCCGGACTCTCCCACAACTGCCAGTGTTTTTCCCTTGTTGAGGACAAAAGAGGCACCATCCAGGGCTTTGAGCGCCACGGCCTTTTTTAAAAAAAAACCCTTTCTGACAGGGTAATATTTTTTCAGATTCTCTGCTGTAATGATCGGGCTTTGAGTTGTGTCTGTTTCAGTCATATTGGGGACATCCGTTTATCAGTGGAAAATGACACCGGACACCGGTCATGTCCTGTAGCGTATAAGCAGGTGCGATCTGTCTGCATTTTTCCCTTGCATGGCCGCACCGGGGATGGAAAAGGCAGCCATTGGGGCGATTATATTTACCTGGCACCAGACCGGGAATGGTGTTCAGACGCCTTGAATTGATATTGCGTTCGGGAAGGGCATTCAACAGCGCCTCGGTATAGGGGTGACGGGGAGCAGAAAATATATTTTTCGCACTGTTCTTCTCCACCGTCTGACCGGCATACATTACCACCACATCCTCAACGGTCTCTGCAATTACAGCCATGTCATGGGTAATGAGAATAAGACCCATATTATTTTTCTGCTGAAGGCCGAGGAGCAGTTCCAGAATCTGTGCCTGAATGGTCACATCCAGGGCGGTGGTAGGTTCGTCGGCAATCAGAAGCCTGGGGGTGCAGGCAATGGCCATGGCAATCATCACCCGCTGGCTCATACCGCCGGAGAGCTGATGGGGAAAGCTTTTCAGACGGCCTTCCGGTGCGGGAATCCCCACCTGGGAGAGCAGATCAATGACCCGTTTTCGTCTCTCATGACGGGTGCCGCCTTCATGGATTTTCAGGGCTTCACTGATCTGGTACACCACCGTAAAACAGGGGTTCAGGCTGGTCATGGGCTCCTGAAAAATCATGGAGACATCCTTGCCGGTGATCTGGCGCCTCTTCCTTTTGGGCAGGCTGAGCAGATCTGTATGGTTGAACATCAGTCTGTCGGCCCGGATAATACCCGGATAGGGAATCAACCCCATAACGGCCAGCTGGGTCACACTTTTTCCAGAGCCGGATTCTCCTACAATCCCCACCACTTTTCCTTCATCAACGGTCAGATCCACATCATCCACTGCCTTGAATCCATCAAACTCAACCGACAGATTTTCTATTTCCAGTAATTTTGTCATTGCGCGATTTGATTACCTCCATGTCACCGGGAGATCAGTCTGCTCAGCCACCATGCAGCTATCGTTTCATTTTAGGGTCAAGGGCATCCCTAAGCCCGTCTCCGGCCAGGTTGAATGCCAGTACGGTAAAAAGAATGGCAAGCCCCGGGAAGGTCACTACCCACCATGCCCGCTGGACAAACTGAAGGGCGTTGGCCAGCATGGCTCCCCACTCGGGAGTGGGCGGCTGGGCGCCCAGGCCGAGAAATCCCAGGGCTGCGGCATCCAGAATGGCAGAGGAGAAGCCAAGGGTGGCCTGAACAATGAGAGGCGCCATGCAGTTGGGCAGCAGCACCACAAACATCATCCGCAGGGGCCCGGCGCCAGTCACCCTTGAGGCGGTGACATAATCCTTGTTCTTTTCGCTAATCGCCGAAGCCCGGGTGAGGCGGACATAGTGGGGAAGTATCACCACTGCAATGGCAAGGATGGCATTTCGGAGGCTTGGGCCAAGAATGGCCACAATGGCCATGGCAAGCAGCAGACTGGGCAGCGCCAGCATGATATCCATCAGGCGCATGACCACAGTTTCATAAAATCCACCGAAATATCCAGAGGTAATGCCCAGTAGGATACCGGCAGCAAGGGAGAGGGTAACGACAATTACCCCCACAAAGAGGCTCAATCTTGCCCCATGGATCAGGCGGGAGAGGATATCCCGGCCCACATCATCGGTACCGAGAAGAAATTCCGTGCTTCCCCCATCCATCCAGAAAGGAGGCTGCAGAACGGCGTCCCTGTATTGGTCAAAGGGGCTATGGGGAGCGATTAAATCGGCAGAAATTGCGACAAGAATGGCCACGACAATAAGCCAGAACCCTGCAAGAGCCCCCTTGTTTTCACTGAAATAGTTCCAAGACTCCTTTAAGGGATGGGGAGGAGAGATGGTGTTCTCTGAAATGTCAATGGTTTCACTCATATTCTCGATCTCATTCCTGATAGAAAAATCAGAAACAATGATAATGCATTTGGATGACTAACCAGTCTGGCGAATGCGGGGATTGACAATTCCGTAGAGCACATCCACCAGAAGATTGACAAAAATGATCAGTGTGGCAATCATCAGAATTCCCCCCTGAATCGCCGGATAATCCCGCCGCCTAATGGACTCCACCATCCATTTGCCGATGCCGGGCCAGGCAAAAATGGTCTCCGTGAGTATGGCCCCGGCCATAAGCACACCGACCTGGAGACCGATGACCGTGATGACGGGAATCATTGCGTTTCTAAAGGCGTGCACTATGACCACCCGGCCGGGAGAGACACCCTTGGCTCTGGCGGTGCGGACATAATCCTCCTGAAGTACCTCCAGCATGGAAGATCGGGTCATTCTGGCGATCACGGCAAGGGGAATGGTACCCAGAACAATGGAGGGCAGAATCAGGTGACTCAATGCGGACCTGAATGCTTCGGGCTCATTGGATCTCAGGGTGTCAATGAGCATGAAGCCCGTATCGATATCAATCCAGAAAAGGGGGGAAAGACGTCCGGATACCGGTGTCCAGCCCAACTGAACGGAAAAGAAAAGAATCAGGAGCAGCCCCCACCAGAAGATGGGCATGGAGTAACCGGTCAGAGAGACCCCCATCACCATATGGTCAAACACGGTTCCCCGCTTTACGCCGGCAATCATCCCGGCGGGCAGGCCAAAAAAAATGGCAAAGATCATGGCACAGAAAGAGAGTTCCAGAGTGGCGGGAAAGAGGGTAAAAAACTCCTTCAGGACCGATCTCTTGGTGACAAAGGATCTTCCAAGATCTCCCTTGAACACACCGGTGATATAATGCAGATATTGAACCGGAAGGGGTTTATCCAGCCCCATGGCTACCATCATTTCAGCATGTCGTTTGGGATCAATACCCCGCTCCCCTGCCCTGAGTTCCACCGGATCGCCCGGTATGAGATGGATAAGGGAGAAGGTTAAAAGGGTGACACCGATGAAAGCGGGTAATACCTGCAAAAATCGTTTACCAAGAAATTGAATCATAGGATTAAATTCCAATTTTGAATTGAAGGCAGCACCAACCTATCAACAAGAGAATAAGGGGGTGCCGCACTCAATGAAAGGATCAGTATACAAGAAAAAATTTCACTTTAATTGAATACTGACAATGTGTTTGTTGCTTTGCTGAATTCAGGTTTCAATTAAAGCCGGGACAATTTGTAAAAACCTATTAAAATAGCTTCTAAAACGGTCAGTGGTTTTATTTTTTCAGGGTGTCCCGGTTTAAATAGATGATTCTGGAATAAAATCCATCCGGATTATTTTAGATCAACACCATAAAAGATATGACCGCCAAAGGGATCAATCTTATAGCCCACCACGTTTTGGGTCATGGGTTCAAACACAACAGAGTGGGCAATGGTCACCCAGGGTGCCTGTTCTTTAAAAATCAGCTGAGCTTCTTCGTACAGTCGGGTTCTTTCAGCAATATCAGCAGTCAGTTTGGCCTTTTTCAGCAGATCGTCAAAGGGTTTGTAGCACCACCGTGCCCGGTTGGAGCTTCCCACGGCATCACATCCGAGAAGAACGGAAAGGAAGTTGTCCGGATCTCCATTGTCTCCGGTCCATCCCAGCAGGACCGTCTGATGCTCTCCGTTCATGGAGCGTTTCAGATACTCTCCCCACTCATAAGAGACGATTTTCGCCGTTACCCCCACCTTTGACCAGTCTTCCTGAATCATTTCAGCCATTCTCCTGGCATTGGGATTGTAAGGACGCTGAACCGGCATGGCCCAGATATCGGTTTCAAAGCCATCGGCCCATCCCGCTTCGGCCAGAAGTTTTTTGGCCTTCTCCACATCATAGTCATAATCCTTAACCGCATCGTTATAGGACCAGATGGTGGGTGGAATGGGGTTTTTGGCAATTATGCCGGCACCCATGAATATGGAATCAATGATGGCCTGCTTGTTGATAGCCATGCTCAGTGCCTGGCGCACCCTGACATCCTTGAGGTGATCCTTGGTTACATTGAATGCCAGATATCCCACATTCAACCCCGCCTGTTCCATGAGATGGATGCTGGGATCCTTTTTCATTTGCTCCAGGTCCGCAGGATTGGGATAGGGCATCAGGTGACATTCACCAGCCTTGAGCTTTGCATAGCGGACAGAAGCATCGGGAGTGATTGAGAAGACCAGCCTATCTATTTTGGCACGCCCTTGCCAGTAGGTTTCATGGGCAACATAACGGATGGAAGAGTCTTTCTGATAGGAGACAAACGCAAAGGGTCCTGTACCCACCGGTTTCTGGTCAAACTGATCCGGGGTACCGGCCTTGAGCATCTTGTCTGCATATTCAGCTGATTGGATGGAGGCAAAATCCATGGCCATATCGGCAATGAACGGTGCTTCCGGTTTAGTAAGGGTGAAGACAACCGTATAGTCATCTTTTTTTTCAATGGATTTGATCAGATCCTTCATCCCCATGCCGGTAAAGTATTCATAATTGCCACCGGATACTTTATGGTATGGATGGTTGGGATCTCTTTGGCGTTCTATGGAGAAAATGACATCATCCGCATTGAACTGGCGGGAGGGTGTGAAAAAGGAGGTGGTATGAAAATCAACATTCTTTCTTAGATGAAAGGTGTAAACCATGCCATCTTCCGATATATCCCAGGAGGTTGCCAGGCCGGGAACAATCTTGGTGCTTCCCCGTTCAAAATGGGCCAGCTTGTCAAATATGTTTTTTGATGAAGCATCAAATGTGGTACCGGACGTGTAAAGGGCCGGGGTAAATCCTTCCGGGCTTCCCTCGGAGCAATAGACAAAGGTTTTGGCATGAACGGATGCGGTCAGCATACCCAAAAGGACCACAGCAGAAAAAGCTGTAATGTAGTTTCGCAATTTCATCACAATGTTCTCCTTTTTTTTAATTTTATTTTCATGATTTCTTCTTTTAAATTCCAAGCTCCGCTTTTACTTCACCGAACATCCGGACAGCAAATTCCAGATCTTCCTGGGAATGGGCGGCCGAAATCTGGGTTCGGATACGCGCTTTACCCTTGGGCACCACCGGGAAAAAGAAACCGACCACATAAACGCCCTTTTCAAGCATTCTGGCCGCCATTTTTTGCGCCAACACGGCATCTCCCAGCATTACTGGAACAATGGGATGGGTCCCGGGGAGAATGTTGAAACCCAGCCGGGTCATCTCTTTGCGGAAATAACGGGTGTTTTCCGATAATTTAACCCGCAGTTCATTGGATTCCTTTAAAACATCCAGAACCTTCAAGGAGGCCATAACGATACTGGGGGCAACTGTGTTAGAAAACAGGTACGGCCGCGAACGCTGCCGCAGCAATTCCACGATTTCTTTCCTGGCACTGGTATACCCTCCGCTGGCCCCGCCCAGCGCCTTGCCCAGCGTGCCGGTAATGATATCGACCCGATCCATAACGTCACAGTATTCGTGGGTGCCTCTTCCGTTTTCCCCCATGAATCCAACGGCATGGGAATCATCAACCATGACCATGGCATCGTATTTGTCCGCTAAATCGCAGATTCCTTTCAAATCCGCGATATAGCCGTCCATTGAGAAAACGCCGTCCGTGGCGATCAATCGAAAGCGGGCCCCGGCAGCTTCTTTGAGTTTTTCTTCCAGGTCGGCCATGTCGCTATTCTTGTAACGAAATCGTTTCGCCTTGCACAGCCGGATACCGTCGATAATGCTGGCATGGTTCAGTTCATCGCTGATGACAGCGTCCTCGTTGGAAAGAAGCGTTTCAAACAGTCCTCCATTGGCATCGAAACAGGAGGTATAAAGGATGGTGTCTTCCATCCCTAAAAATTCCGCGATTTTGGCTTCCAATTCTTTGTGAATTTCCTGGGTGCCACAGATGAAGCGAACCGACGATAAACCGTACCCCCAGCTGTCGTAGCTGGACCTGGCGGCCTCGATTATTTCCGGGTGAGAAGCCAGCCCGAGATAGTTATTGGCACAAAAATTAAGTACTTTTATTCCCCCTCTTATTTCAATGTTGGCATCTTGCGGGCTGGTTATAATCCGTTCATCTTTGTAGAGGCCGTCCACTCTGATATTTTCAATTTGCTCTTGTAAATATTCTTTTATTGAACCAAACACTTGTTCTCCTTTCTTTAATTTGTTCTCCTTTCTTTAAGAGGTAAAGAAGTAGTCCCGGCAAGTCGAACCAGGGTGAGTGTGGTGGTGAACCTTTACCTTGTTATCTAAGCGTTCAGCTTAATCTGCCCAATTTAAAACCACTTTGCCGCAGTTTCCCACGCGCATCAACTTAAAACCCTTATCAAAATCGGTGTAGTGAAAACGGTGGGTAATCACTGATGAGATGTCCAGCCCGCTTTGCAGCAATGAAGTCATTTTATACCAGGTTTCAAACATTTTCCGCCCGTAAATCCCTTTTAGGGTCAGGCCGTTAAATATGACCAAATCCCAATCGATAACGGTTTTTGGTTCAAGAATGCCAAGAATGGCGATTTTGCCTCCATGAAACATGTTGGCCAGCATATCTCTGAATGCCTGGGCACTACCGGACATTTCAAGACCTACATCAAAACCCTCTTTCATGCCCAACTCATCCATGACATCTTTAATTTTTTCAGTTTTCACATCTATCGCCCGGGTCGCTCCCATTTTTAGGGCCAACTCAAGTCGGTAAGAATTGACATCTGTAATGACCACATGGCGGGCGCCGACATGTTTTGCTATTGCCACTGCCATCAAACCGATGGGTCCAGCACCGGTAATCAAGACGTCTTCTCCTATTAAATCGAATGAGAGAGCGGTGTGAACGGCATTCCCAAATGGATCGAAACATGAAAGAATATCCGTTGGAATTTCAGGATCACACTGCCAAACGTTGGTGACGGGAATACAAAGATATTCAGCAAATGCCCCCTCTCGATTAACTCCAACGCCACACGTATCCTTACATAAATGCCAGCGGCCGGCGCGGCAATTTCTGCACTTACCACATACGAGGTGCCCTTCACCGCTGACAATTTCGCCAATTTTTAGGTCATGCACGTTACTTCCACAACCCTCTACCGTTCCAACAAATTCATGACCGATAGTCATTGGCGTTTTGATGGTCTTTTGTGACCAGGCATCCCAGTTGTAAATGTGAAGATCGGTGCCACAAATCGCCGTTTTATTGATTTTGATAAGCACATCATTGATTCCCGGCTCTGGAACGTCGACTTCATCCAACCAAAGCCCAGGCTCTGCGGATTTTTTGACAAGCGCCTTCATTTTAGGCGTTTTTTATTCTCCATATTGGGTTAGAATTTAGGGGAAACCAGTATCTATTCCAGTGAGGAAGGCAAATTAGAATTTGAGGAATCGCTCGAAAGGTGAATTACAGAAGGAATCGAAAATGGAAATGAATTTCAAAACGAAATCGAGCTTTAGAAGGCACACGAAAGATAGTTTAAAATTTCAAGAATCGTTACAATTGTCAATAGATAATTTTATCCGGTTCTATTTCGAAGAATAGCTCCTGTCCGGTCCTTCGGTTATTGACAGCAGACCCATTTATAGACCATTATGGATGGTCACGGATACAGGGTATCCGACCGCACGGTGACCACCGAAAAAGGATTCGTATTTGTCAGCGCCAAGAATGATCGCGTGTCATGAATGTGACCTGCTGCACCGCGTCCGGCCGCTCCCGGTCGGCACGCAGGCCCGATGCACCCGTTGCGGAGCGGTTCTCTACCGTCGCCGGCGCAACAGTCTGGACCGCACGCTGGCACTGAACATTGCCGGGCTGATCCTGTTCGCCCTGGCCAATTCATTTCCGTTTCTGGCAATGAATTTCGAGGGTCAACACCAGCAGATCGTCTTGCTGACCGGAATCAGGGAGATGTACCGGCAAGGCCTGCCGGAAATAGCCGTTCTGGTTCTGCTGACCACGATCATTTCACCCCTGGTGCAGTTGACAGGCCTGTTCTACGTGCTGCTGCCGCTGAAGCTCGACCGTCTCCCCCCGGCCGTCTGGCATGTTTTCCGGTGGGTGCGGAAACTGCAACCGTGGAGCATGCTGGAAGTTTTCATGCTCGGTATCCTCGTGGCCCTGGTCAAGCTCGCCAAGATGGCGGATATTGTCCCCGGAATTTCGCTCTTCTGCTTCCTCGGTCTCATTTATGTCCTGGCAGCCATATCAGCTTCGCTGGACCCGAACAGCGTGTGGGAAAAATGGTGGGACCGCCGATGACGCCGACACCAATCACCGCCCAGAGCACCGCCCTGATCAGCTGCCATAGTTGCCACCTCCTCTGCCGACCCCGCACCCTGAGCGGCAACCGGCGCATGCAGTGCCCGCGTTGCGGCGCGAGTCTGCATCAACGCAAACCCCGCAGCCTCACCCGCACCTGGGCGCTGCTGCTGGCGGCCGCGATCTGCTATGTCCCGGCCAACGTGCTGCCCGCCACACGGGCGATTTCATTCGGCAAGGTGCAGACGGACACCATCATGAGCGGTGTGATCTATTTCATCAAAACCGGCATGTGGCCGATCGCGCTGGTCATTTTCATCGCCAGCATATGCGTGCCGCTGGTGAAGCTGATCATCCTCTCCTTTCTGTTGATTTCGGTGCACCGCCACTCGGCCTGGCGTCCCAAGGAGCGCACCCGGTTTTACCGTCTCACGGAGGCGGTCGGTCGCTGGTCGATGGTCGATATTTATGTCATAACGATCTCGGTCGCCCTGGTCAGGCTCGGTGCAGTAGCCAGATTTGAAGCTGGTCCGGGGATCGTATTCTTCGCTGCGGTGGTGGTGCTCACCATGCTGGCCGCCATGAGTTTCGACCCCCGATTGATATGGGATAACAAGGAGTCTCGCAATGACCGAACAGAAAACCGAAACGCCCCCGACTGACACGATTCCCGAGGTGGAAGTCCAGTCGCGGATACGTCAGTTTTCCTTTGTGTGGATCATCCCGCTGGTCGCCGCGCTCATCGGCGTCTGGCTGGTCTACAAAGCCCAGTCGGAAAAAGGCCCGACGATTACCATCACCTTTCAGACGGCCGAAGGATTCGAAGCCGGCAAAACCAAAATTAAGTACAAAGATGTGGATCTGGGCCAGATCGAGGAAATCAACCTCAGCCCGGATTTGGGTCACGTGGTCGTAACCGCCAAGCTCGTCCGACAGGCAGAAGACCTGCTTTCCGAAAACACCCGCTTCTGGGTGGTCCGTGCCCGAATCAACGTCAGCGGAGTTACGGGTCTGCAAACACTATTTTCCGGTGTCTTCATCGGCCTCGACCCCGGCAAACCCGGCAAAAAAGCCCGACACTTCACCGGGTTGGAACAGCCGCCCATCGTAACCACCGATTTGCCGGGCCGATATTTCCTTCTTCTGGCCGAGCGGCGGGGCTCGCTCGATATCGGTTCACCGGTTTACTACCGGCAGATCAGGGTTGGACAGGTTGTCGGTTATCAGTTGGCCGAAGACGGACAAGCAGTGAGTATCAAGATTTTCGTCAACACGCCCTATTATAAGTACGTCAACAAAAACACGCGGTTCTGGAATGCCAGCGGAGTAGACGTTTCGATCGACGCAAAGGGGATAAAACTCAATACCGAGTC
>JAJDOH010000111.1 GCA_022340265.1 Deltaproteobacteria bacterium
ACCTGTTCGCGACACTGAAAAAGAACTCAATATCACCCGCGATCAGGTCTACGCCAAATATGCTCAAGGGCAGCTGATCGAAAAACCCTGAAAAGCGACCCCTGGCTTTCTTTGGACCAACTGTTCTTCACGCAATCCTTATATCGGAGTTTTAGATTATATTGGGTTGATTGGAAACGGTTACTCGTGAATTCAGAAAGTTATTGACTTCCCCCCATAAGTTCCTTAACAATATAGAAACTGGTATGGGTTTTTAGAAGAATTTATTTAAATGTTAGTCAAAAAGGAGGGAAACCAATGAAAAGGATAAAATTTTTAGGGATTTTTCTTTCCGTATTTTTTTGGGGGGCGTCGCTACTTGCGGCTGCGCCACCACCATCTCCGGCTGACGGGATTCCCGGAGCGACCGACAAGACGCTTGCAGCGACATTAATCGTCCCATTTTTTGAAGTGGGGATCAATGTCGCAACTGAGCCCATTGATACGCTTCTGGTCGTGACCAACGTCAAGGCATCCCAGCGAAAGTTTCATTATCATGTGTGGGACATCAACGGGAATGCCATGGACCTATATGGCGATCAGGACTTAAACGGTTCTGCAACCTGGTCCAAATCCATGCGGGCGTTGATAGCGGGGTCCACTTCGGCGGTCAAAACCGCGCTGACCGATGGCAATTTCTATCGTGGATTTGTGACCATTGATGTGGTAACGGCTGAAACCACCAAGAATCCGACGGAAAGCGGTTACCCGTTTGCCTCAGGCAGCTCCAACAACTGTCTTGAAGGGTTTACCTATTATGTGCGCCTGTCTGAAGGATCATCCAACAGTATGGACATGATTCCGGTGAACTGGGTCGGTAATTCCGTGGATGGTAAACTGGTCGGGTTTTACGGAGCCTCCTCGTTAGATGAACTCGAAACACTCACTGCCGACGCCAGGAATTGCGCAGCGGTTCTTGCCTCAGATGTGGGACCTTGTCCGCTTGTTGAAGAAATTTCCCAGGTTGATTCCAGAGTTTTCCTCCTCCCCGCCTTCAACGCCACTACGCGGATCATCCTCTTTGCATGGGATACGGATTTTCTTGGAGGGCCGTCAACCTATTGCGATACGCACACCTGTGACTCCGCCTACACGTACAAGCGGTTTGACGAAGAAGGGAGCACCGTGGTAGACAATACCATTCGGCTCGACAAGGTGGTAAATGTCATAAATGTTACCGGCACCACCAACGGGTGGGTCTCCATCCGGAATATCCCCGACCCGACAACTAACCGCCACGTATACGCTTTTTCCATCACCAACGCAAAACCATCCTCGGGCGCCGCCAACTGGGATGCGATTCTTGAAAGCTTTATCATTCCCTGATGCCTTTTGAATATTCAGTGCTTCCATCCGTTTCCTTTGAAAGGGGAGCGGATGGAAGCATACTTCAATGAAAGACCTATCTTACTTTTTGCAGTATCTGTGGGCTTTTTATTTTTAGTCCTTCAACATTTCCCAATGCCTTCTACTCCGCAATCTCATAATACTCGAAGGTTGTTGTCCAGGTTTGCAGATTTAATAAAGCAAGACGCGCCGCTATTGGGCGCAGTTATTGTCGGCGCTGCCTTGCGGCTCTACCAATTACCGAACCAGATCCTGTTTGGCGATGAATGGCACGCCATTCATGCCGCCGCAAATTCCGGGTATTTCAGTATCCTGAGCACTTTCGGAGCAGCTGATCGCTCAATCCCCATAACCCTCTACTATAAAATTCTCATGGATACGGTGGGACTGTCTGAAACGGCCATTAGAACCCCGTTTTTTGTGGGAGGAGTGCTGACCGTAACAATACTGCCCATCATGGTTCGTCCAATAACCGGTCGAACCGTCTCAAATATCTTTGCGTGGCTCTTGGCATTATCCCCCACGTTGATTTTTTACAGCCGTTTTGCAAGGCCTTACGCAATCACAACTTTTTTTTCATTTTTGGCCTGTCTCTTTTTTTTCCGGTGGTGGGAGACAAATGCCCGAAAAGAAGCAATATGGTATGTTCTGTTGACCATTGCAACCGGTTATGCCCTGCTTGTAGATCTACCCTTTGTTCTGGGGCCGTTTCTTTTCTACCTGGTTTGGTCTGTCATCGGAAAAGAGAAAAACAGAATCCAATGTCTCCTGAAACTGGCAGGTTTGGGTTTGATGACCATTGTTCCGCTGTTGATTCTATTGGCGCCTCCGCTGTATGGGGATTTCAGCGCCATTTCAACGAAGGCGGGTCAGTCGGCTTCCGGGTTTTCTCAACTTCTGAGCTCATTTCGTATTCTTACCGGTATGGACCAGAGGACGGTTGTGCTGGTGATTGTTATTTTAGCTTCTTTTGGCATTATCAGAATGTTAATTGGCCTTCCCGTGTTTACACTATTCCTGATGAGCCTTTCGCTGTTGCAGCTGACAGCGGTCTTATGGGTCCAACCGGTTGGCATCGATTCTCCTCACATACTTTCAAGGTATTTGCTTCCACTGTTACCGTTCCTGCTGCTCGCCGTTTCAACGGGAATACATGCAATTTCATCAATTTTTCCAATTAGATTCAGAAAGTGGGCCGGTGTTACAATCCCGATGGCCTTCTGCGTCGCTTTTTTCTGGGGTGGTCCCGTTCCGGCCGTGAGCTATCAACCCAATAACGGGATGAGTCTCATGTTGCTGGTCCATGCCCTTACCGGCGCACGATATCAAAGGATACTCAAAGACATTCCTGGATTTTACAAGTATCTTTCGAAAATACCGCCAGATAGTGTTACAGTGGTTGAAGCACCATTCCCCTGGCAGGGAAATCATCTTCTGCTCTATCAGGAAGTCCATGGGCAAAAGGTGATCATGGGGGTAACCAGGGAGTCTGCCATGAGTAAGGGTCTTCACCTGAAAACCGTTGTTGTTGCGGAAGATCTTAAGTCCCTCAAGGCAAGGAAAGTCGATTTTTTAATATTTCATAGAAATCTTCAAAATGAAGTCAACATTGTTTTGCCTGCCGCCGCTTCAAAAAGCTGGGATTTGAGGGTGCTACGAACCATTTTTGGAAATTCGGTTTACGAAGATCATGATATCGTGGTCTTTGACGTTTCAAAATCATTTGTTGCGCAGGATTTCATTGAAGTGGAAAATCCAAAGGAACATCTGTGATCGGTATTTGTTACCATGGGCGAATGAGGTTACCATGAAGATCGCGTATTGTCTTGAAACAACAGCGCTTTGGGGTGGAATAAATGTTGTTTTTGACCAGGCGGAAGGTCTTGCAGCAAGAGGATATGAACTTGAGATTATTGTCCGCGAGTTGGTGCCGCCATGGAGGAATACGCCTTGCCATATACATACGTTGTCGACCGAATGGGAACAGCATGATTTTTCTTCCTTTGATGTCATCATTGCGACCCATTGCTCGCAGGTATTGGCGTTGGCGGGAAAAGAAGCGCAGCTAGTACACCTGGTACAAGGTGATGATGAAGCTTGTTCGTTGACGGAGGCGGAAAAAGATCTGGCCCAGAGAGCACTGAGCCTGCCTGTACCGAAAATCGCCATTAGTCCTGAGCTTGCCAGACGCCTCTCTTGCCGCTATTCGGGGCGTTGGGATTGGGTTCTACAGTCAATAGATTTTTCCCTCTGGAAGCCGGCACCGCGTTTGCCCGGAAAGAATCGTTTGTTGCTGGTCGGACCTTTTGACGGCCAATTGCAGGGCAAAATAAAAGGAATGCCACAGGGATTACTTGCCGCTCGTCTTGTATGTGAAGAATTCGGTTTGAAACTCGTCCGCCTCAATCAGTTTGACCAACTCAAAGAGGAGATTCCTTTCTGCAAAGCAACGGATTACTATCATGGCGTTCTTCCCCGAGATGTTCCTGCCATTTATCACTTCTCGGACCTGTTTTTATCATGTTCGCGGCCGATCGAAGGGTTTGGGCTCCCCGCTTTGGAAGCACTTGCTTGTGGGTTGCCCTCTGTGTTAAGCGATATTCCCAGTCATAGGGATTTTGATGATGCAGACGATTTCGCACTCTGGGCACCGCCAGGTGATTCGGTGCAAATGGCCAAACAACTCGGTAAACTCTGGCAGGATAAGGACCTGCAGGCGCATTTTCGTCGTCGCGGCCCGGAGGTGGCTTCTATCTATGAGAAAAACCGCTC
>JAJDOH010000113.1 GCA_022340265.1 Deltaproteobacteria bacterium
GGTGCTTCTACCTGTTGAGGCACCATCAAAGAAAAAATATTTTAGAACAACCAGAGCCACAATGCACCATTTCTTTGAAAAAGAATCTCACTTTTTATTGGAACCCATTTATACTTCCCCTGAAATTGAAGATTCGCTTGATTACAGGTGATGTTTGAGTTAAAAAGGAAAGTTCTGGGAAACAGCATAATGGGTGTATTGATTCGTAAAGATCACCTGCAATTACCGCCTTGCTCAACAAAGGCCAGTGAACAGAGACATTTTACAAGAAACAGCAATGCCTAAGACCGCTACCAACCAAATTCAAAAGGTTCTAACCTCAACCAAGAGGAATGCCTGCCTGGCCTGCGGGAAGAATGATATCGGTGCTCGCAGACGCTATTGTTCAAAAGAGTGCCGCAGTTATATCCAGTGGGTGCTTTCTCTTTCAAAGGGATTGCTCAGGGCACTCAACACCCGCTATGCCGCCTTTTCTTTTACCAGCGATCAAGTGATCCTAGATGTATTTCCCATTTGGAGCAAACATATCTCAAGGTTCGAACGCAGCCGAACCCGGGGAAACAAGCCCGCCGAAGATCTCAAACGAATGGTGCTGGAATTTAGCAGGGAATGGCACGACATGGTGAACAACAATCACTCCATGAGTTATGCATCCCTTCACCTGGTAAACCGAAACCACCATAAATCCATTAGCCTTGAAGCGATCAAACCAAACAGGAACAGCAGCCCGAGACTTTCCAGGGAGGAAGCAAGGCATCTGAAAATCCTCAAGCTCAAAAGAAGCGATTTATCCGATGAAGCGTCAAAGGCCAAAATCAGAACCGCTTACAAAAAGATGGCAAAGGTGTGTCATCCGGATGCAGGCGGCGATGACGATCAATTCAAGAAGCTTAACGCCGCTCACGAACAGATGCTCTTATGGGCGGAAAATCCACAGTACACTTCCCGAAAAGCCCTTCATGATTGCTGGAGTTATGATGGCTTCACCAGCCGATGGTCACCGCCCCTGTAGCGATCCCGTTTTCGTTTCTTTCGTAGTACGGAAGGTCATGAAAAAAAAAGAACCATACCGAATCCCTTCACATGTAACCGAAATCATCCTTGAAAGCATTTCCGACGGGGTTTTCACCGTTGATCATGACTGGCGCATTACGTCTTTTAATCAGGCCGCGGAACGAATCACACGGATTCCCAGGGAAGAAGCCATGGGTAAACACTGTTGGGAGGTGTTTCGATCCAACATGTGTGAAACGGACTGCGCCCTTCGCCGAACCATGAAACAGGGCAAAGATTTTGTGGATACCTCCACCTACATCGTGGACAGGGACAAACGCCGCATCCCTGTGGTGGTTTCCACCAGTCTGTTGAAAGGCAGTGAAAAAAAGGTGCTGGGTGGGGTTGAAACCTTTCGCGATATGAGTGTGGTGGAGGAATTGCGCAGGGAACTGGATGCCCGTTGCCAGGTAGGCGATATGGTTAGTCGCAGCCCCGCCATGCACCGGGTTTTCAAAATCCTTCCCCAGGTGGCGGAAAGCGACAGCTCCGTCTTGATCCAGGGGGAGACCGGCACAGGCAAAGAGCTTCTGGCCACTGCCCTTCACGATTTGAGCCCCCGTCGAAATAAACCGTTTGTGGCCATTAACTGCGGCGCCCTGCCGGACAGTCTCCTGGAATCAGAGCTTTTCGGCTATAAAGCCGGTGCCTTTACCAACGCCTTAAAGGACAAACCGGGCCATTTCGCTTTGGCTGAAGGAGGGACCATCCTGCTGGATGAAATCGGGGATCTCAGTCCGGCATTTCAGGTCAGGCTCTTGCGCGTGCTTCAGGAAAGAACCTATCAGCCTCTGGGCGGTACCAGGGAATTCAAGGCAAATGTGCGGGTAATCGCCGCCACCAACAAAGACTTGGCAGAACAGGTGAAAAAGGGTTTTTTCAGACAGGACTTGTTTTACCGGATCAATGTGGTGCGACTGGACCTGCCCCCGCTACGAGAACGCCGGGAAGATATTGCTGCGCTGGTCCGACATTTCATTGAGCGGTTCAACCGACTACAGGGGAAAATGGCGACCGGCATCAGCCGGGAGGCTTTTTCACTCCTCATGTTTTATGATTACCCGGGCAATATTCGCGAGCTCGAAAACATCATCGAACATGCGCTGGTTTTGTGTCCGGAGGGCGAAATCGGCATTCACTGCCTGCCGGAAAACCTGCAACATCTTTCCGTTGAACCCCCTTCGACAGGAATCAATGAAGCGCTCAAATTAGCGGAATTTCAGGTCATAAAGGACGCGCTCCAACGAAATCATTTTAACCGACTGGCGACTGCGCGGGACCTGGGAATGCACAAGAGCACGCTGTTTCGAAAGATCAAACAGCTGGGCATTCCACTGCCGAAAACAGATGGACGAAGCAAGCGGAAACAACAAACCTAGGGTCGCAAAAAAACGATCCTGTTGATCATCAAGATCTCAATTTTGAGACTCTGCCTACCATCCGTCATCTCTGACCCACCACCTCCCAATCTGGTTAACCCATAAACATTACTTGCTTAACCGGGTCCGACAATCATTTCAAGCAAATGTGGCATACAAATTGCTTCTTGGAGTACATGGAGGATTAAGGCAAATGAAGGTGGCAGTAACCGTTTGGAATAATCGTATTTCGCCCCTGTTCGATGCCACAAGGACATTGATCATCCTGGATATTCAAAATGGTACGGTCAGTGAAAAATATCGGGTACCCTTTGATTGCGTCTCTCCATTTTCAAGAGCCACAAACCTTTCAGAAATGGGCGTAAACACCCTGATCTGCGGGGGCGTATCCGATTTCTTCGCCAAACTCATTGAGGCCCGCAATATTCGCATCATTCCTTTTGTAGCGGGAAGGGTCGATGAGGTCATCGATGCTTATTTGAGAGATGCACTGGGCCATAAGAGATTTCAAATGCCGGGATGCGGCGATAGACAAAACAGAAATGAATTGAGGAGGAGAAGAAATGAAAATTGCAGTAAGCAGTAACGGCAACAACCTGGACTCTCTTATCGATCCACGCTTTGGCCGTTGTGCCTATTTTTTGCTTGTGGATACGGGCGATATGAATTTTAAAGCTTTTGACAATGAAAGTATTGCACTGGGAGGTGGCGCCGGTATCCGGGCGGCCCAGTTTGTAGCTTCCAAAGGTGCGGAAATCATACTTACCGGGCATGTTGGACCCAATGCAGTGAAAGCGCTTAAAGCCGCAGGTATAGAGGTTTTCGTGGAGCAAGTTGGCACCGTACGGAAAGCCATCGAACGCTATAAAAGCGGAACGCTAGAATCCACTCACACGGCAAATGTGTCCGATCACTACGGCATGGATGACGGTAGCAGCGCTGAAAAAACGGGCAGTGTCAAAAGCAGCGGCGACCGTGATGACGATACGACGTCCGGACTTGGTGGCGACGGCATAAGCGGCAGCAGAGGTCGTGGCATGGGTGGTGGTAGATGTGGCGGCATGGGTGGCGGAAGAGGCAGACGCATGGATAGTGGCAGGAATCGTGTTTAAGGATATTCAAGGAGAAT
>JAJDOH010000130.1 GCA_022340265.1 Deltaproteobacteria bacterium
ATGCTACGGTTGCGGAATACAAGAAAATCGCCACCAATGTAAATGAAAACGTGGACCCCCTGATGGAGAATGTCAATGATACGGTCAAGGACGCACGAAAACTGGTCAAAAAATTGGACGACAAAGTGGAATCACTTGCCACCAAGATTGCAAAAGGCCTTGAAGCATCCCACGAAGCCATGGAACAAGCCAGAAAAGCCCTGAAAATTTTTCAATCTCGGCTTGGGAAAGATTCGCCGATCCTGAACCAGCTGGAAAATACGCTGCGGGAATTCGACGAGATGGCGCGTTCCATCCGATCTCTGGCCAATTACCTGTCACGTCATCCCGAAGCGCTGCTACGGGGAAAAAGTGCATCCCAAAGGAGATAAGATCATGCACCGTTTCTTTCCTTTTCTAAAAACTCTTGTTTTCATAATGGTGTGCCTCTGGACCCTGGGTTGCGCCACAAGCCCGCCTACCAAATTCTATATGCTGAGCCCATTGGCACCTGCGTCGGACACAAAAGCCGGGTCTGCCCAAAACCAACACCCTAAAACAGTACGCGTGGATGGCGTTGTCGTCCCGGGATATCTGGACCGGGATGAAATCGTCACCCGGATTAGCGAAAACCAAATTCATCTGGCCGATTTCAACCGGTGGGGTGAGCCCCTGCGCAACAGCCTCACCAACATCCTGGCGCTAAACCTCTCCCGGCTTCTTCCCACCGAAAATTTCGCTGTTTTCGCCTTTAAATGCCCATCGGAAGTAAACTACCAGATCATTGTTGAAATCATTCAAATGGACGGCAGTTTAAATGGCAATGTACAACTGATGGCGCAATGGTCAATCTTTGTGGTTAAGGAGAGCAACATTCTGGTCACACGGGAGTCGTATTTCAAGGCATCGGAAGCACCCGCCGACTATGGTGCACTGGTTGCAGCCCAAAGTCGGCTGGTTGAGGCTTTAAGCCGTGAAATCGCCAAGAGCCTTCAGGCTGATCTTTAATTTTATGCTACTTTTCATACAATCGTAACAACCATGCCACAAGAAACACCCGCCATCATCACGAAAAACCTTGAAATCGCTTACGGCGATACGGTGATTCAACGGGATCTGAATTTCACCGTTAATCGTGGGGAAATTTTTGTTCTCATGGGCGGCAGCGGCTGCGGGAAAACCACTGTTATGCGCTGTCTGACAGGACTCAAAGCACCTGCGAAAGGACAGGTTTTTCTGGATGGCGTCAGCCTCTGGGAAGCAGGGCAGGCGGTCAGAGATGAAATGGCTCACCATATCGGCATCGTTTACCAGAGCGGCGCACTTTGGAGTTCCATGACCCTCGCTGAAAATGTGGGATTACCTTTGGGGGAATTTTACGATCTGAGCGCTCAGGAAATCAGAGAACTCGCTTCTTTGAAGCTGGCACTGGTGGGGCTGTCCGGCTTTGAAGATTACTACCCGTCCGAAATCAGCGGGGGAATGCGAAAACGGGCGGGCGTGGCCCGCGCCCTGGCGCTGGATCCTGAATATCTTTTCTTCGATGAGCCCTCCGCCGGGCTGGATCCCGTGACCTCATCCCTTCTGGATGATCTCATTGTCGAGTTAAGAGACAGCCTGGGTGCCACCATGATCCTTGTGACCCATGAACTGCCGTCCATTTTTTCCGTGGCCGATAACTGTGTCTATCTGGATGCAGAAACACGCACCATGATTGCCAGTGGAGACCCCAGGCGCCTGAAAACAGAATGCGAAGATCCAAAGGTACATGCTTTCCTGACCCGGGGCGGCAAGAACAAAACGGGATAACCGGGCACCGGGGGAAGATCACAAAATCCGGAAACCGCCAAATTCCTTTTTCTTAATGCTTCAACGGTTATCCCTATTCATATCGGCTTTCAGTTTGCCCCTGATGACGAGGTATCCCCCCACAACCAAAACAAGACCTGCAATAAAGAGAATATCGTTATCCATAGCCATACCAACGGCTACGCCTGAAACACCCAGAATACAGATGATGGTGGCGATCTTTTTCCCATGTTTCATAGCGGTGCCCCCGGAACGGATTCAAACACAAAAAAAGGCACCCTTTCAAATGAAAAAGTGCCTATTCGAATTCAAACTAAGATTACAAGCCTGCTAAATCACAGTAACATTTGCCGCGGCAGGTCCCCGTTGTCCCTCTTCCACCTCGAAACTAACACGCGCCCCTTCGTTCAACGTCTTGAACCCGGTTCCGTTAATTCCTGAAAAATGAACGAACACGTCCGGTCCATCCTCCTGCTCAATAAAACCATAACCTTTTTTTTCATCAAACCATTTTACCGTTCCTTCTGCCACAGCATACATCTCCTTTTTCCAAAATTTTCATTTTGCGACACCCACCGGCAATGGGCCTGTCAGAAAAAGCAAATCACCTGGGTCTATCGCAGGAAAAACAAGAGAGCCAACACGCAACCCCCTTTTTCAAGGACGAAAGTTTAGGGGAGAATCCTTCACGATGTCAAGTAAAAATAGAACTAACACCATCAGATTTATGACGATTAATAGATAAGACGTCAGATCATACGTCTGAAACACCGGACTTCTTCGCTTGATTTGGGGGTCTTGGCCGATTTCTCCCGGGCTTGGAAGGCCTCGATCCCTGTCGTGGCCCTCCTCTACCGCTCTTAAAAGACCTTTTCTTCCCGGCGGGCCGCCTTCCTTTGTCGGACGCTTTTATGGGAGGGGCCGGCGGCGCGGTCAGCAGAGCCTCGTCCGGCTGTTCGCAAACAAGGGGAATTCCCAGGTATTCATTAATGGCGGGAATGTAAAAAGAATCTTCCTCACAGGCAAAACTCACGGATATTCCCGAGGCGCCCGCACGGCCCGTACGCCCGATGCGATGTACGTAGTCTTCGGGATCCTGGGGCAGTGTGAAATTAATGACGTGGCTGATTCCTTCAACATGCAGTCCGCGCGCCGCCACATCAGTTGCCACCAGAACACGGACACGCCCGCTTCGAAAATTCTCCAGCGTCTTGATCCGTTTATTCTGCGGCACCTCACCTGACAAAATCGCGCAGTTGATACGATATCGCCGCAATTTTTCCGCCAGATGACGCGTTTGATCGCGTCGATTTACAAAGACCAGCACCCGCTCAAGCTTCTGCCCGATGATCAGGTTCAGCAAGAGTGCGAATTTTTCTTCTGTGGTGACAATATAAACCCGTTGTTTAACCGATTCCGCTGCAACCTGCTCCGGTTCAATTTCCACATGAACAGGGTTTTTGGTCCACTGCTCGGCCAGACGTTCCACCTCAGACGTAAGGGTAGCACTGAAAAACATGGTTTGACGTTTGTCTTTATGGGGCGTACTGTAGACAATCTTTCTGACATCCGGAATAAAGCCCATATCCAGCATACGGTCCGCCTCATCAATGACCAGGATTTCAACCCGGTTGAGATGCAGGATATTCTGCCGTTTGAAATCCAGAAGACGACCCGGCGTTGCCACCATGATATCGATGGGTTTTTTGAGGAGCACCTGTTTTTGCTTATCATACTGCATACCGCCCAATATGGATTGTATGACAACTTGGGTGTGCTTTCCAATGTCACGGGCATCCTTTTCAATCTGAAGCACCAATTCCCGTGTAGGCGCAATAATCAATACCCGGGGCGTTCCCGCCGGCCGGTTCCCCTGAAGGGGGTTTTTCAACAAATACGTATAGATATTAATGAGAAAGGCAGCGCTCTTTCCGGTTCCCGTTTGCGCTTTCCCGGTAACATCCGACCCGGAGAGGGCTTTCGGAAGAATCTCCGCCTGAATGGGTGTGCAGTATTCAAAGCCAAGGTCCGAAATCGCATGCATAACGGTTGTCGGCAATCCGAGATCATGAAAACGGCATTTTCCTTCCGCTTCAGAGACCGCAAACTGGGATAGCTTCCAGGAAGGCCGGGACGCTGTCATCTTTGAAGGTTGGCCACCGGTCTTCGCGCCGGCGTTTTCTTCCCTATCCGTTGAAACCGCCTTCGCCGGTCGGATAACACGTGGCCGGCCAGACGAGGGTTTAATGGGGATGGTTTCGGAAACCGGTTGCAAAGAACCCGTTTTTTTTGAACATGTTTTTGGGGAAGGCGTTTTATTGAGGAAGGTATGGACGACTCGAACCAGGTTATTTAACAATAATTTTTCCTTTCACATCGATGCACTCTGTATAGGCCCGGGGGACTTGCGCATGAAATGTCAACATTTCATCAGACAGGAGGGCCCAAGGGCCTGCAATTCAAATTGCGCTGTGACCCGTGAGCCCTTCCGTGAGACGCTATTGACCATTTTTTTGAAAACAATGATGCTTATTTTCAAATAGTTATTCGTCGGAGTTAGGCGATTCGCTCTCCTGCGGATCGTCACCCGAATCAATGTCCATCATTTTTTCTTTCAGCAATGCACCCAGATTACTGGTGGCCTTTTCCTGGTTATTCACATAATTGGTATAGACTTTTTTCTCAGGGCTTTCCTGAAGTTTTCGAATGGAAAGTCCGATCCGTTTCTCTTTCTGAGAAACATTCACGACCTCGGCATCAAGTTCATCTCCCACCTTAAAATCCTTCAGTTCCTTGGCATCTTCCTGGCCTTTGGGAAGCTGAGAGACATGGATCAACCCTTCAATACCTTCCTCCAACTCAACAAAAAGACCGAAATCGGTAATGTTGGTGACCTTGCCTGAAACCCGTGTGCCGGGTTTATACTTTTCGGGAATTTCATTCCATGGATCGGGGGTCAGATGTTTAATGCCCAGTGAAAAATGCTCATTTTCTTTATCAATGCGCAGAATCACCGCCCTGACTTCGTCACCCTTCTTGTAAAGCTCGGAAGGGTGCTTTATCTGCTTGGTCCAGGAAATATCTGAAATATGTACCAGTCCGTCAATCCCTTTGTCAATACCGACAAAAATACCGAAGTCAGTGATATTCTTTATTTTTCCTTCAATAATGGCGCCAATGGGATATTCTTCGGTAATGACATCCCAGGGATTTGGTTCAAGCTGTTTGACGCTCAGGGATATCCGTTTCTTGGGGACATCCAGGCTTAAAACGACCGTTTCGACGGTATCATCCACGCGAAGAAGTTCCGAAGGATGCATGACTTTTCGGGTCCAGGACATTTCGGAAATATGAACCAGTCCTTCCACGCCTTCTTCCAACTCCACAAAAGCACCATATTTTTTCAAAGTGGCAATACGCCCCGTAACCTTGGTACCCACAGGATACTTTTCTTCTATTCCGGTCCAGGGATCCGATGTCAGTTGCTTGATACCCAGTGATACACGCTCCTTCTCGCGATCAAAACTCAGCACTTTCACTTTGATCTTATCGCCGATCTGGTAGAGCTCAGAAGGATGCCCGGTTTTGCTCCAGGCAATGTTCGTCACATGGACAAGGCCGTCGATACCACCCAGATCGATAAACAGACCGTAATCGGTGATATTGGTCACCGCCCCTTCAACCACGGCACCTTCTTCCAGATTCTCAAGGACTTTTTCACGTTGCGCCGTTCGCTCAACCTCCAGAACGGCCCGTCGCGACAATACGATGTTTCCCTGACGACGTTCGTATTTAATAATCTTGAAATCATGCTCTACGCCTACCAGGGTATCCAGATCCTTCACAGGCCTCAGGTCAGCCTGACTTCCGGGCAAAAACGCCTGTAGCCCCACATCCACCGAAAGGCCACCCTTTACTCTTGATATAATCTTGCCTTTGATGGTTTCATTGTCCTTGTAGGCCTTTTCGATATCATCCCATATTTTGACTCTCGCAGCCTTTTCTTTGGACAACACAATATTCCCGTCTTTGTCCTCTTTGCGCACCAGAAGAACTTCCACGGTGTCGCCCACATTCGCTGTAAGGTTGCCCTCGAGATCCTTAAACTCACTGATATGAATCTGTCCCTCTGATTTGTACCCGATATCCACCAGTGCGAATTCATTATCGATCTGGACAATTTCGCCACTGACGATTTTACCTTCTTGAATACTTTTCAGACTTTCTTCAAACATCTCCATAAAAGACTGATCGTCACCCATTCCAGATCCGCTTTCATCGAAATCGTCTGAAGATTCGCCTGTGAAACCATTCGGATCATTCCACATGGCAGCATTTGTGTTTTCGGCTTGTGAAAATCCACTTTCGGACATTTCGTCTGTTCCTTTACTCATCAACTTGCTTCCCCCGGTTTAATTAAAGTTCTTGATTCTCATCATTAATGATCAATCAAAAAACAAGGGGCACCCTGTGTCAACGCACCAAGACGCCCCTGCCCAATTCCAAAAAATCCAATTTTAAAGGTTTTCAACCCGATATAACCAGCGTTTCTCGGGTAATCGAATATCTTCTTTGACTTCAAAATACTCTCAGCCACCTTCATCACTGTGTTCGATGCCAGGTGGGAAGGATGGTGAAAAGGAAAAAAACGACCTTTGTCACCGATAATTACTCTAAATAAACTTTATACCCTAACCGAAAAAATTTATATTTATACATTTAAAAGCAAATGTCAATGAAAAACCGATGAATCCAACGAGAAACACTTTACTTTAGGACCGCGCATCTCCTTAAGGCGGCTCATCAGATCAACCTGACCCTTTTACCCTTGCGTAACAAGTGGTGATGGTTATTGTGGTACGGATGTCTCGTGAGCCGAATACACTATTCAAAGGCAAACTGTAAAGTTATAAATACGAAATGCCAAATAAACATCATACTTTTTTTGCCACCTGCCCCAAAGGGATCGAAGCGCTGCTTTATCAGGAAATCCTTTCATTGGATAATCCCATTATAAAACAGAGTCGATCAGGGGTCTTTTTTAAAGGACCCCTTCAGTCGGCTTATAACGTCTGCCTGTGGTCACGTCTGGCAAACCGTGTTCTACTTCCCCTGGCCCGTTTTGAGGCCAAAACACCCGATGATCTCTATCACATGATTCATGAACAGATAAAATGGGAAGAGCACATGAATCCCGAAGAAAAAATCGCCGTCGATTTCACGGCGGATCATCGAAACACCTTTCACTCCCACTATGCGACGCTGCGTGTGAAGGACGCTGTGGCGGACCGGTTTCGCGAAAAGACCGGGCATCGTCCATCCGTTGACACGGAAAACCCCGACATCCGCATCAATGTTCATATGAAAAAAGACCTGGTCCAGGTCTCCCTTGACCTGAGCGGGGAAAGTCTGCACAGACGTTTCTACCGGACCGAGGGCGGTGTAGCGCCGCTCAAAGAAAACCTGGCAGCAGCCCTTTTGCTACGAGCGCATTGGCCTCAGCTGGCCCAGAAAGGAGCCCCTTTGGTGGACCCCCTGTGCGGATCCGGAACGCTTTTAATCGAGGGCGCATTCATGGCCATGGACAGAGCGCCCGGACTTTTAAGAAAATCTTTCGGCTTTTCAAAATGGAAACAGCACGACCGGGTTTTATGGCAGCGCCTGCTGAAAGAAGCAGAAGCAAGGTTCGAGAAAGGGATTCAAGCGGTCTCCCGAAGATTTTTCGGGTTTGACCGGGACCCTGAAATCATCGCACAAGCCGGGAGCAACGCGGTCCGCGCCGGAATCGGGGATATCATTTCATTCCGGGTGCGGGATATCAAAGCCCTTACAACACCCGAGAACGCCTCACCGGGATTGCTCATTACCAACCCGCCTTACGGGGAACGCATGGGCAAAAAAATGAACCTTGAAAACCTCTACGAAACCCTGGGGGATCGACTGAAGAAGCACTATCAGGGTTGGTCGGCAAGCGTTTTTACCGCATCCCCCGATCTGGCCAAAAAAATGGGCATTCGTGCCAGGAAACAATACCATCTTTTTAATGGCCCCATCCCCTGCAAACTGCTCAATTTTGATGTTCAGGAAAAGTGGGCCATGCATGACCTAAAACCCGGTCGCCCACTGCCTCGAAACCGGGAAACCCCTGATTCCGGGCCAGGCATTGAAATGTTTCAAAATCGCCTGAAAAAGAATCTGCGCATCCTCGGCAAATGGGCGCTTAAGAAAGGGATTACCTGTTACAGGCTTTACGACGCCGACATGCCTGAATATGCCGTGGCCATTGATGTTTATGAAGATCAGCTACATGTCCAGGAATATCGCGCGCCGGCCAGTGTTTCACCCCATAAGGCAAAGGAAAGACTCAACCGAATCCTGTCCGTTTTGCCTGAAATATTACAGACACCCCACGACAAAATCATTTTTAAGGTGAGAGAAAGAAAAAAGAAAGACGCGCAATATGAAAGATTTGATTCACGGGCTCGTTTTTTTGAGGTTAGGGAAAACGATCTCAGGTTTCTGGTAAACCTGACCGACTACCTGGACACCGGCCTGTTCCTGGACCAGCGACTTCTGCGGGAACGGTTGCAACAAGAAGCAAGGGGTAAACGGGTCTTGAATCTGTTCTGTTATACCGCAACGGCAACGGTTTACGCCGCAGCAGGCAATGCTGCGGCCACCACAAGTGTGGACATGAGCGGAACCTATCTCAAATGGGCGGAAAAAAACCTGGCCTTGAACCGATGCGAGGGATCGAAGCACCGGTTGGTTCAGGCGGACTGTCTGGAATGGATCGCATCCTGTAATGACCGCTATGACCTGATTTACCTCGATCCCCCCACCTTCTCCAATTCCAAACGGATGAAGACCTCCTTTGACGTTCAGCGGGACCACACTCATTTGCTAACCCAAACGCTGCGTCTTCTATCGCCCCACGGGGTTTTGATGTTTTCCACGAACCGCCGGAAATTCAAGCTGGACTCCGCCGTGCTGAACCAATGGTTTGTCAGGGATATTACCCATTCCACCATCCCCCGGGATTTTCAAAGAAACCCGCACATCCATAAGGCTTTTGAAATCAAGGAAAAGGCGGGCACATCTTGATTTGTGAATTGCGACTGAAAAGCGGAGCCGCATCATCCGACTCCGCTTCAAAGGTTTTTTTTCAGACAAAACGCCCGGTCAAGGACATGGCCTTGTAGATACACACATCCAGGCAGGAGAGGCAGACCACGCATTTTTCCGCATCGAACGACACCTGCCAGGACAATTGATCCGCGTCCAGCGCCCGGGTGGGGCAATGGGGCAGGCATGCGGTGCAGCTTGTACACCGGTCTTCGAGACGCCGGATCTCCTCTGGGTGATGGGGACGCCCTTAACTTATTAACTTAATATAATTCGAAACCGTACTCACAGCCACGCTCGAAATATTCAGCCGACGCGCCATAGGGGCCATACTTACTCCCAACTCGCGTACCGCCCAAAAACATAATAAGCTGCGGGCTTGTACAAGGTTTTTAAATTTACTCTCACCCCATACCTCTTCCACTGGAATCTCCAGCAAGGTTGCCACCCTCTTTGCAATGAAATCTATATCCATCCTGTTGGCTTTCAACGCATAATGCGGTCCAGAGGACTCCTCGGCTTTGGATAGCATCTCGGAAACAAAATTACTATCTCCTAGGATCCGCTCGTCACTTTTCATGTGAATTTTGGACTTTTGCAGTTCCTCACCGATGCTCAGCCCCCTGCACTCCGGATCAAATTGCCTCCCATAAGATCATCCCTCCGCCCCTCATCTATCCCTTTTGCTATAAATTCCTTGTAATGGCGCCTGGCGTAGCTGACCCGTTTTCCGAAATATCCCAATATCTCTTTGCTGTTCTGCCAGGGGAACTCGCGTTTGCCCATGATGACCCCATGACCGCAAAACGGGTATGAGTCCGGATGATCCAGATCCGCCACGAGCATTGACCTCACAGGATTCAAGTGGATATATCTTACCAATCGCGTAGGTAGCTATCTTCCTGGCACAGCATGGATTTATAACGGTTTTGAAACAGGTGACAGTGCCTATGATGCATTCGGTTGTACCGGACAGCATGGCCGGTCAAAAGTCGCCGCATCACGGTGGCAACAGGCACCGGGTCGGTCCTCAACAAAAGGTGAAAATGATTTGGGATCAATGACCAAGCATAGCACGACGTTTCCGTTTCTCCCAGGATAAAACCAAGGTTATTAGCAAAGTCATAGCTGTCTTCGTCATCCTCAAAAAATCCTACGGTGTTCTACGCCTCGCGCTATTATGTGGTGCAGCGCTCCTAGTGTGTCAATGCGTGATTTTCTGGGCATGCTGGTCGCAATACCAACAGAAAACCGTTCTGTATGAGTTAAGGGCGTCCCCTATCACACAATACGTATGGTGGTGCTGCCTTCAATTCTTCCCCTAAACGTCATAGTTTTCGATCCAGCGTCCGGTACTGAATGGCTTCCGCCACATGGGGAGGCTGCAAATCCCCGGTTCCTTCCAGATCCGCAATGGTCCGTGCGATCTTCAATATTCGGGCGTGGGCCCTGGCGCTCAAACCGAACCGGTCCATGGCGCGCTCCAGCAAAAGGCTCGATTCCGAATCGACAGGGCAGTATTTCTTGAGGTGTCGGCTGTTCATCCCCGCATTGTTGAAGATCCTGGTTCTGGAAAACCGCTCCTCCTGAATTTTTCGCGCCTCCATGACCCTTTCCAGAATGACTTCTGAAGACTCCCCTTCCGATATCCCGGACAGTTCCCGGTAGGGGACGGCGGGCACCTCCAGGTGAAGGTCGATGCGATCCAGAAGCGGTCCGGATACTTTAGCACGATAACGCTGAATCTGGACCGGCGAGCAGGTACATTCCCTTTTGACGTCGCCTAAGAATCCGCAGGGGCATGGATTCATGGCGGCCACCAGCATGAAATCCGCGGGGTAACTCACCGTTGAGGTGGCCCGGGAGATAATCACCTGCCCCTCTTCCATGGGTTGCCGAAGGACTTCCAGAACATTTCGCCTGAACTCCGGCAATTCGTCCAGAAACAATACACCGTGATGTGCCAGGCTCACCTGTCCCGGTTTGGGGTGCTGGCCGCCACCGATGAGTCCGGCATCGCTGATGGTATGATGAGGCGCTTGAAAAGGCCTTATGGTAATCAATCCGGCGCCATTGGGCATCAGCCCCATCACACTGTAAATCTTTGAGGTTTCAAGGGACTCTTCAAAGCGAAGGGGCGGCAGGATGGTGGGAAGTCGTTTGGCCAGCATGGTCTTACCGGAGCCAGGAGGCCCGATCATGATGACGTTGTGGCCTCCGGCGGCGGCGATTTCCAGTGCCCGTTTGGCGTGCTCCTGCCCCCGCACATCCATGAAATCCACCTCGAAGGCAGCCCGCTCGAAGAAGTGGTCTATTTCGGACCGGACCGGATTTACTTTAACGTCACCCTTCAGAGCACTGATCACCTGGGACAGGGTTCTTACCGGAAAAATGGGGATACCGTCCACAACGGCCGCCTCGCCGGCGTTTTCCGCGGGAAGAAAGATGCCTTTCAATCCCCTTTCCCTGGCGGCGATGGCCATTGACAGAACGCCCCTGACCGGTCGGATCATACCGTCAAGGGCCAGTTCGCCCAGAAAAATATGGTCCGCATAATCAGCGGTTTCCATGAGGCCCGTTGCGGCGAGAATACCCAGGGCCATGGGAAGATCAAAGGCGGTACCCTCTTTCTTGATGTCCGCGGGAGCCAGATTGACCGTAATCCGGTCGGAGGGAAAATGGTAACCCGAATTGGTTACCGCGGCTTTGACCCGTTCTTTGCTTTCCCTGACGGCACCTTCCGGTAAACCCACGGTGGAAAAAGAAGGGAGCCCCCGTGCAATGTCCACCTCAACTTCCACCACATAAGCATCGATGCCGATAACGGCGCTACTGAGGACTTTGGCCAGCATTTAAGAAGTGTTTCCTCCCTGAAGCGGTGGACGCAGGATGCCAAAAGGGCAACGAAAGGCGTATGAACAGCAGTACCTGAAAACTTTTCGAACGATCGGGAAACACGATTATTGCATGGAACTTTGAGGGTACAGACCTTGAGAAGACTATTATTTTTTGTATTTAGCACAATAGGTTATATATTGTAAAGTATATTTTTTTATGGGGGAAATAGTGGGGAAAATAGGGACGTATTTCAGATTACAAGTTTATATGCCACACAAATGCAGTATTGCGGCAATTCCCAGGGCAGCTTATCTAATCCAAAACTACCTCAGCGGACGGCATTTTTTTCGAGTGGGCGAATTAAGCAAGAGCCTCGGCAAAAAATAGTGACACAAGATTGTGCAGGGTTTCCATGCTGCACTAAAGACCACCTTAGCAAAGTTTTGGATGTAAAACCAGACACTTTCATGGAAAGAATTTACAGGGGTTTTTATCCTGAGTATGGAAAGATCGGGGTTAATCGTGTTTTTACTGAGCATCAGATTGCGGAAAGGTATTTATCCGGAGCCAAAGAACCGGTTGGGCGACAAGCGGCGGTTCACATACGAGGAGGCGGCTGAGATCATGCGGATCACTCAAGCGATGGCCGCACCTAAATATCATCCAAGGAAACAATGATGGATGCACTCTGGGCACGGCATATATCCTTATGAAATTTGTTTTCTTTTCAGGTGGCAATCGACTTGATATTGTGACCTTTCATATGCATTAGGTTATTCGTAAAGTGGCCAAAGCCGTCCGCAAGGTGCTGGATGAGGCCAAAAGCTAAGCTTGTACATTATTATCCCAGCATTGCGCATGGAAATCTTTGTAAATACCAAAAGAATTTGAAAATTTATTTTACGGTGATGTGAGGTGAAAATGTTCAACGATGTTTCAAAAGAAAATCTGCTTCAAGAGCTCCAAGATCTGAAGGGAAAATCATTCATCAGAGACGAATTGGTTACTCTTTTATGTGAAGCCATACGGGAATCATCCCTTCGCTAAAAGGAACTGGATTCAATAATGAATGGTTCTAAATCCGTACTCGGACAAAAAGGTTTTGAGGAATCCGCACGCGCTATCTTCGACCATGAAGTGGTTGATTTCAGATGGAACCGGACATACCTTAACGGCACCTTTTAAGGCGCTGATCACCCAGGACAGGATTTCGACCGGAAAAATGGGAATGCCATCAACCACCGCTGCCTCGCTCGCATTTTCCGCGGGAAGGAAAATACCTTTCACACCGATGTCTCTGGCGGCGATGGCCATTGACAGGGCACCCTTTATGGGGCGGATCATGCCATCGAGGGCCAGCTCCCCCAAAAATGTAATGCGATTTTTCGAGCAGGCCGGTGGCGGCTAAAATCCCCAAGGCCATGGGAAAATCAAAAGCAGAACCTTCTTTTTTGATGTCTGCCGGAGCCAGATTCTCGGTAATCCGGTCGGAGGGAAAATGGTAACCCGAATTGGTTACCGCGGCTTTAACCCGTTCTTTGCTTTCCCTGACGGCACCTTCCGGTAGACCCACGGTGGTAAAAGAGGGGAGCCCCCGTGCAATGTCGACCTCAACATCCACCACATAAGCATCAGTGCCGATAACAGCGCTACTGAGAAATTTTGGCCAGTATTTATAACACGACCTTTCTTTAAGAGAAATGGTGACCGATGATTCAAGCGTTTTATACCGGCAAAAGGCGTTTGGCCCGAAGAGACCATAAGCGCCTTGGGAACAAGATGATCCCAATGGAATCTCCAGGTTAAAGGTTTTGTATTTTTTTATGCTTTACATCTAGCATAATAGGTTGTATATTGTAAAATTTATTTTAATATGGATGCTTTTTCCGTCTTGGCAGGCGGGGTTTAGGTCAAAACATTTTAGGAGAACATAATGGCACGAATCACAGTGGAAGACTGCCTTGATCGCGTTGATAATCGCTTCGCGTTGATTCATGTGGCGGCTAATCGCGTGCGCCAGTTGAGAAAAGGCGCCGATCCGTTGATTGTCTGCAAGAACAGAGACACCGTTGTTGCGTTGAGGGAAATCGCCGCGGGCAAGGTTTTTCCGAAGAAAATTGATGACAAGAAAGCCCTATCGGGAGACCCGACGGATCTTCTCCTTGAAACTCTTTCCGAAGAACCCAAACCTGAATCGGTAAAACAGGAAATAAAAGGTGCCGAAGCCGCACCCGCTGAAAACGCATCATGAACAAACGTGATTATTATGAAGTCCTGGGAATCTCCAGAGAAGCCGAAGAAGCGGAGATCAAGGCGGCCTATCGTAAACTGGCACTGAAATATCACCCGGACCGAAATCCCGGAAATAAGGAAGCCGAAGAAAATTTCAAAGAAGCGGCTGAGGCTTATGAAGTATTGCGGGATGGCGAAAAAAGGCAACTCTATGATCGGTTCGGGCATGAAGGTCTGGCCGGTTCCGGGTTTCGCGGCTTTAGCGGCTTTGAAGATATTTTTTCAAACTTCGGGGATATTTTTGAAGGCGTTTTCGGTTTTGGCGGGAGCGGTGGAAGAACCCGGGCCAGACAGGGAAAAAGCCTTCGATATGACTTGGAACTATCCCTGGAAGAGGCATTTCATGGAAAAGAGGCGGAAATCTCTTTTCACCGGCTGGAAGCGTGTGCCACATGCCAGGGTTCGGGAGCAAAACCGGGAACCCACCCGGAAACCTGCGGGACCTGTCAGGGAAGGGGTCAGGTGATCCGGTCCCAGGGATTTTTTCAGGTCAGCAGCACCTGCCCGGCATGCCACGGACAGGGAGAGATTATTTCCCAGCCGTGTCAGGATTGCGGCGGCGGCGGCAAAACAAGGGTTGAAAAGGAAATACAGGTCAAAATCCCCGCGGGGGTGGACACGGGATCTCAGTTGCGGTTGCGTGGAGAAGGCGAATCGGGAGAAAACGGCGGGCCGCCGGGCGATCTTTTTGTGGTCATCCATGTAAGAGACCATGATTTTTTCGCCCGCGAAGATGATGACCTGATTTGCCAGATCCCTGTGTCCTTTGTTCAGGCGACGCTGGGGGATACACTGTCCATCCCCCTTTTGGGTGAAGAGGACGCCTATGAGTTTGCCATTCCGAAAGGTACCCAGCCGGGAGAAATCATTAAGGTTTCCGGAAAAGGAATGACCAGTCTGAGGGGATTTCGAAGAAGAGGTGATCTATACATTAAGATTGTGGTGAAGATTCCCAAAAAGCTGAATCAGCGTCAAACTGAATTGCTTCAGGAATTCGCTCAAATAGAAGGCCTCGCATTACCCGAAAAAAAGAAAAGAGGCAAGGGAAAAGGATTCTTTAAAAAGAAAGGTCATTGATTGCGCAGGACATCTTCATTCAGCGACCATTTTGCTGAAAATATCAGGCGCTTTAACCGGCACTTAAATGAAGCTGCAGTATCGCCGTATATTTGATCTTAAAATCGGAGTTTACATTATTATGAAATGGTGATAGGGAGATATCGCCAATTTCTTGTCTTTTGGATGGAGAGGATAATGCTAAACAAAAATGATTTAGATTATTTCAAAGATTTTCTGACGAAAAGATTAGATGAACTCCTTGACGAAGCGAACAAGACCGTCAGCGGCATGACAGACCATCGGGATAATTTTGCCGATCCCACGGACAGAGCCACTATGGAGTCAGAAAGGAATTTTACGCTTCGGATCAGGGACAGGGAAAGAAGATTGATCGTAAAAATAAAAGAGGCTCTGAACAGAATTGAGAACGGGACATTCGGTATTTGTGAAGAATGCGGCGAAGACATTTCAGAACAACGATTAAAGGCACGCCCGGTGACCACCCTGTGTATCAATTGCAAAAAAAATCAGGAAAGCGAAGAAAAGTTGAAGGGACTTTAGCGTTTCCAGATTTACCAGACCGATCACTTTGAAATAACGGCATTCGGAAATCCAGGGAGCCCTTCTCTTGTTAGATTAGCGGCGGCGGGCGAGTTTGCCGGAACAGGCCTCGTTGAAAGGCTGTTCCGCTAGAAAAGATCAGCAAATTCTGAAGGGTAAATCCTGCTCCCCGTCATAGGATGGCTCCGTGTCCGAAACCACAAAAAAGCCACACAAGAAAAAATCACAGGAAATCCACGAAGAGGTCATCACAACCCATGTCAATGCTGACTTTGATGCCCTCGCCTCAATGCTGGCCGCCAGCAAGCTGTATCCCGGCGCATCGCTTGCTTTTCCCGGCTCCCAGGAAAAAAATCTCAGAAATTTCTTTCTGAATTCAACCTTTTATCTTCTGAATATCACCAAAGTCAGAAATATCGACATTGATGCCGTCAAACGGCTGATCCTGGTGGATACCCGGCAGAAAGGACGTATCGGAGACTTTGCACGATTGGCGGATCGTAAAGATGTGGAGATCCACATCTACGATCATCATCCCGACGCTTCCGACGATGTACACGGCCAACTGGAAATCGTTCGCAAAATCGGCTCAAACACGGCGCTGATGGTTGGCATCATTCGAAAAAAGCAGATTCCCGTCTCACCGGAAGAAGCCACCGTCATGTGTCTGGGGATTCATGAAGATACCGGCAGCTTCACTTTTTCATCCACCACCAGTGAAGATTACGATGCAGCGGCCTGGCTTGCGGCACAGGGGGCCGACCACAACGTCATCTCGGACATGCTGACCCGTGAACTCACCACCGAAAACCTCTGGCTACTAAACGACCTGATGCAATCGGCCACCACCCGAATCGTCAATGGGACGGAAATTGTCATCACCAAAGTGATCACGGATGAATTCGTACCGGATTTTGCCGTTCTGGTACACCGCTTCATGGAAATGGAGAGTCTCAAGGTCGTCTTTGCACTGGCTCAGATGGAAAACCGCATTTTCCTGGTAGCGCGAAGCCGTTCGGAAACAGTGGATGCCGGCGAAATTGCCAGCGCATTCGGTGGCGGAGGCCACCCCGAGGCAGCCTCCGCAACCATTAAAGACCAGACGCTCATACAGGTGGAACGGACATTGGATGCCCTGCTGATCAGCCGTATCAGACAGCGCAGGAAAGCCGGGGACATGATGTCGTCCCCGGTCATCGGAATCCACCCTGATGACACTGTTGACAAAGCGGCCGATTATATGACCCGTTACAATATCAATGTGCTCATGGTGATGAATGATGACGGCCTTTCCGGTTACATCACCCGGCAGATTGTTGAAAAAGCGGCTTACCTGGGGCTCGGAGACCGAAAGGTGTGCGACTATATGAACATTGAATTCGCCACCGTTCATCCCGATGCCTCACTGAAACAAATTCAGGATCTGATTATCCGCGGCAGACTGAGGATTCTTCCGGTGGTTGAAAACCGACAGGTGAAAGGGGTGATTACCCGTACGGACCTTCTGAACATCCTGGTCGGCAACCCGCTGGTCCCTGACGTCCTCCAGGACAGTAAAAGAGGCGGTTCTATGGTCCGTAAACGCAACCTGGGCGGCATGCTGAAGGAACGGCTCCCCAAAAAAGTGATGGTTATTTTGAAAGAATTCGGGAAAATTGCCGATTCCCAGGGCTACGGAATCTATCTTGTGGGGGGGCTGGTCAGGGACATCTTTCTGAAATTTGACAACCTGGATGTGGATATCGTCATTGAAGGCGACGGCATTAAATTTGCGCGCGAATTCGCCAAAAGTCACCCCGCACGCGTACGAAGCCACCAGAAATTCGGAACCGCCGTACTCATTTTCCCGGACGGATTCAAGGTGGATGTGGCCACTGCGCGGATAGAATATTATAAATCCCCCGGAGCACCTCCCATCGTTGAAACAAGCTCATTGAAACTGGATCTTTACCGTCGGGATTTTACCATGAATACGTTGGCGATCAGCTTGAGTAAGCGTTCTTTCGGCACCCTCATTGACTATTTCGGAGCTCAGAAGGATATCAAAGACAAAGCACTTCGAGTGCTGCACAACCTAAGTTTTGTGGAAGATCCCACCCGCATGCTGCGGGCCATACGATTTGAACAACGATTTGGTTTTACCATTGGAAAACTGACGCTGGCGCTCATGAAAACCGCTGCCAGGATGGACTGGACCGACAGCCAGGCATCGCGCCGAATGCTCGGGGAGCTGAAACTCATCCTTAAGGAGCAAAACCCCATCAGCGCCCTGGTTCGACTGAAAGAATTCGACCTTCTGAAATTTGCATCCCCGCACCTGGATTTGAACGATGGCATCAAGAATTTGCTGGAAGAAATCAATGAAGTGATTGCCTGGTATCATCTCCTTTTTCTGGAAGAACCCATAACGGAATGGAAAGTTCACTGGTACGGGCTTACCAGCGGCATGGACAAGGAGAACTTCGAAAGACTGACCCATGAAATCGGGGCCGGGAGCCTTTCGCCCCGCGGTCAGACGGAACAGCAGTTCATGGATACCCTCTTTCGGTTTGACGGAAGCGACTATGAGCTTTTTGCAATACTGAGGTCTTATGATACGGAGATGCTGCTGTATTTGATGGCAAAAGCAAAAAATGAGCGAATGAAGCGGTTGCTTTCCCACTTCTTCACCCAGCTGAAGGGAAAAAAGATTCGCATAGACGGCAATGATCTGTTAAAGATGGGGTTTCAGCCGGGACCCATTTACAAAGAGATTTTTGAAAGACTGCTGGAAGCCCGCATGAATCAGCAGACACAGACAAAAAAGGATGAAATAGCGCTTGTCAAACAGGAATTTGGAGATCTGCGGGTTTCTAAATCACGGAATAAAATATCGAAAGGGGATACGTAAGGAATGGCAAAAGGGAGAATCGTCAGCGGCATGAGACCCACCGGCAAACTACACCTGGGGCATTTGCGCGGTGCGTTACTGAACTGGAAAAAGCTTCAGGAGGAATTTCAGTGTTTTTATTTTATCGCGGACTGGCATGCGCTCACCAGTGACTATGCCGATACGAAAATCATTAAGGAAAGCACCTATGAAATTATCATGGACTGGATTTCCGTGGGACTTGATCCGGAAAAATCCACATTTTTCGTTCAGTCGGATATCAAAGAACATGCGGAGCTCTTTCTGCTCTTCTCCATGTTCACCCCATTGCCCTGGCTGGAACGGAATCCCACCTATAAGGAACAGCTGAAAGAACTGAGCCACAAGGATCTTTTCACCTACGGTTTCCTGGGCTATCCGGTACTTCAGGCCGCGGACATATTGATGTATAAGGCCATCGGGGTTCCGGTGGGAGAAGACCAGGCGCCCCATGTGGAGTTGACGAGGGAAATTGCCAGGCGGTTCAATCATATCTATGGCGAAACATTCCCTGTCCCAAAGGTTCTTCTGACACCCACATCGAAGCTTCTGGGAATGGATCGCCGAAAAATGAGCAAGAGTTACGGCAATGCCATTTTTCTCACGGATACGGACAAGGAAATCGACATCAAGGTCGGACAGATGATAACGGATCCCCAGCGGGCACGCAAAACGGACCCTGGAGATCCGGAGATTTGCAACGTTTATGGCTTCCACGAGATTTACACCGATGAAAAGACCTGCCGGAACATTGAGGAAGCCTGCAAATCGGCTGAAATAGGGTGTGTCCAATGCAAAAAAATGATGGCCGAAGGCCTCAAAGAAGGACTCGCTCCCATAAGGGCCAAGAGAAAAGAGCTGGAAACCCGGTCGGACAAAGTCAAAGAAATCATAAACGACGGTAACGAACGCGCCCGATCCATTGCCAGGGAAACCATGATACAGGTAAGGGAGGCCGTGAAAATCTAGTTTTTATAAGCCGTTAACCGTAGGTCTGGATGATAGACTATAACGTCAAACTGGAAATGTTTGAAGGTCCGTTGGATCTTCTGCTTCACCTGATTCACAAGAACGAGGTGGATATCTTTGACATTCCCATCGCCGCCATCACGGACCAGTATCTTGAATACCTCGAATTGATGCAATCACTGGAAATGGGCATCGCCGGAGATTTCCTGGTGATGGCGTCCACGCTCATTCACATTAAATCCAGAATGCTGCTGCCGGGCCGGCATGAAGGGGATGAAGAGGACGATCCCCGCCTTGAGATTACCAGACCGCTTCTGGAGTATATGCAGCTCAAGGAAATGGCGAAGGAGCTTTCGGAACGAAAAATTCTCGGAAGAGATGTCTTCACCCGGGGTGATGCGACCTCTTTCGATGAATATTCGGATCTTTTGCCCACACCGGAAGTAACCCTTTTCCAACTGATGGATGCCTTTCGTCGGGTTGTGGCTTCGGACGAACGTCCCGGCAATCTCAAAGTTTCACTGGAAAAATGGTCGGTCAAAGATAAGATTGAGCACCTCATCGCCTTGCTGCGTGAAAAACCCGATATTTTTTTTGAAGACATCTTCACAACAGAACGGGACATATCGGAGTTGGTGGTCACCTTCCTTGCTCTTCTGGAACTGGTACATATGGGCCTGATCAAAGTGTATCAGCCTTCTGAGCAAAGCCGTATTCGGCTCACGGCCTGCTTTGATGAATCCGATTCTGTCGTTTACGGGATGAATGATGGAAAATGAGCTCAAACTGGTTATTGAAGCCCTTCTGTTCGCCGCTGATAAGCCGCTGCTCATAGGCGACATTCATGGTTGCCTTCCAGGCAGAGAATTGCCGGAAATCGAGAAGGCCCTGGAAACACTTGCTGAGGATTATGATGCCCTGGACCGAAGTTTTGTGCTTAAAAAGGTAGCGCAAGGGTATCAAATCAGAACAAAACCGGATTATGCCCCTTATGTGCTGCGAATGACGAAGCGGTCTATGGCCAGATTATCCGCCGCTGCCATGGAAACGCTCGCCATCATTGCCTATAAACAACCGGTTATCAGACAGGAGATTGAACAGTTCCGAGGGGTCGATACCGGCGGAATTCTAAGGACACTTCTTGAGAGAAACCTGATTCGCATTATGGGCCGAAAACAGCTGCCCGGTCGGCCCCTGATTTACGGCACAACCAGGAAGTTTCTGGAGGTCTTTGATCTCGACAGCCTGGAATCCCTTCCCAAACCAAAAGAGATAAAGGAGTTCGGAATCGGTGAAGCACAAGCAACAAAGACCCACGAAGACAAAACCCCGACGGCAGACGCCAACCAGGAAAGGCCGGCCGAAACGGACCCCCGGATCGAGGACTTTCAGTCCTGAAAGTAAAATTCCACCCGCTGTCGCCAACTTTCCTGAAACGCCCTTCAATCCCGAGGAACCCTGGCGACTCAACCGCTTATTGTCTTCGGCGGGGTTGACATCCAGGCGCAAGGCCGACCAGTGGATCCTCTCCGGCCGAATCACGGTTAACGGAAAACCGGTCAATGCACTCGGCACCACGGCATTTTGGGGACGAGACGACATCCGAGTGGACGGGCAAAAAATTCCGTTGCCCCCGCAAAAAGTCTATCTGATGCTGAACAAGCCCTTCGGCACCATCTGCTCCCTGAACGACCCGGAAGGAAGACCGCTGGTCACCGATCTGATAAAGGATATCCCCATCCGTGTTTACCCCGTTGGCAGGCTCGATTTTGATACCCTGGGCCTCTTGCTTCTCACCAATGACGGAGAATTCGCCCACCGGCTCACCCACCCCCGCTTTCATGTCCCCAAGACCTACAAGGTAACCGTTCAGGGGGCCATTTCAGATGAAGCGCTGAAACGTCTCCAAACGGGGATCACACTCAATGACGGACCTGCCGGCCGCGCCAGAACCGAGCTCATCAACCGCAACAATGAAAAGAGCATCCTCCGGATGACCATCACTCAGGGAAAATCCCGTCAGGTGCGCCGGATGCTGGAAGAAGTCGGGTTTACCGTGATTCACCTGATCCGAATATCCTTTGGAACGCTACAGCTGGGAGACCTGAAAATCGGCCACCACCGCTATCTTGATTCTGAAGAACTATCAAAATTAAAAAAAATGGCAGGATTGGCATAATTTTTATTTACAGCCTCAAATCAATCATGTATCTTGGGCCAGTTTTTGGGGCCTTGTGAGCCCGAAACAGTACCGGGCGGTTAACTCAGCGGGAGAGTGCCATCCTCACACGGTGGAAGCCCGGGGTTCAAATCCCCGACCGCCCACCACATGGAAATAAAAGGGAAAATCGGATTTTCGATTTTCCCTTTTTTGTTGAAAATAGGGTTATATTTCTGCTCAAAACCCAGGCAAAATCAAGTTGGGATAGTTTTTTAGACAGGGCGCTTTATTCACCCATAAACGACCCGTAAAGCATCTGTAAATAGATCTATTTGACTTTAAAGGCTTGAGTTTATATGACAGGATACATACTTAAAAGGCGTTGGGAAAAACATCAAAAATAAAGGAGCTTGATGATGATGAAAATAGGCTGGATCGGAACAGGTGTCATGGGCGCATCCATGGCTGGACACCTTCAGAAGGCCGGACATGACATGTCGGTCTTCACGCGCTCCAAAAAGCGAGCCCAGGCACTCTTGGACAATGGCGCCACATGGTATGATTCTCCCGCGGAAGTGGCAGCCAATTCGGAGATCGTTTTTTCCATTGTAGGACATCCAAAGGATGTTCAAGATATCTATATGGGGAAAACGGGTATCCTTCACCCGAAGGCAACGTGCAAAATCATCGTCGATATGACCACCAGTCAGCCGAGCCTTGCGCGAATCATCTATGACGAGGCCGCGAAACTGGGCATCGACAGTCTTGATGCGCCGGTTTCGGGGGGTGACATTGGTGCCCGGGAAGCGAAACTGGCGATTATGGTTGGCGGAAAAAGGGACGTTTACGACACCGTGCTGCCGCTCTTTGAAATCATGGGAACCAATATCGGCTATATGGGGGAGGCCAGCAGTGGACAGCACACTAAAATGGCCAACCAAATCCTCGTGGCGGGAACCATGATCGGCGTTTGTGAAGCCCTTCTCTACGCGTACCGCCAGGGTCTGGATATGCAGCAGGTCATCGACATTGTGGAAACCGGCGCCGCCGGGTCATGGTCCGTGAGCAATCTGGGCCCACGAATTGTTAAAGGCAATTTTGATCCCGGCTTTTTGGTTGAACACTTCATCAAAGACATGGCGATCGCACTTAAGGAAGCCGAAATAATCGGGCTCTCTCTGCCGGGACTGGCCCTGGTGCAACAGCTTTATATTGCGGTTAAAGCACAGGGCCACGCCAGTTCAGGGACCCACGCGCTTTTTCTGGCGCTGGCGTCACTCAATGGCGGTGCATCGCAACATTTAAAATAGTTGCCGGTTTTTTTTGAAAACCGGCACAATTGGTGGTATACGAAAAAAGTAAAATTTTTGGCGCAGGTTTTTATGGTGCTCGGGAAGAGAGCATTTCGTTGAATTCACTAAAAATGGCTTTGCGGCTTTGCGTGAGGCTCTTGAAGACCTGAAAAGAGAAATAAAACGCACTTGATGAACATGTCGACATCAGAACAGCGGGAGGAGTACAAAATGGGTAAACTGTTATGGCAACCATCGGAAGAGAGAATCAAGAGCACCAACATTTACAGGTTCATGGGGGTCATCAACGAAAAATACAACGAGAATTTTGAAAATTACGACCAGCTTTACCAATGGTCCATTGACAATATTCCGGATTTCTGGGCGTCCATGTGGGATTTTGCGGAAATTAAAGTCTCGGCGCCTTATGAGCAGATCGTGGACGACCTTGCAAAAATGCCCGGCGCCAAATGGTTTCAGGGGGCGAAGCTCAATTTCGCGGAAAACCTGCTTCGCTACCGGGACGACCGCGTTGCCCTCATCTTCAAGGGGGAGAGCCGTGACAGCACCCAAATGACCTATAGAGAGCT
The DNA here is from genome assembly GCA_022340265.1 of Deltaproteobacteria bacterium. Taxonomy (GTDB): domain Bacteria; phylum Desulfobacterota; class DSM-4660; order Desulfatiglandales; family Desulfatiglandaceae; genus NaphS2. The sequence continues at coordinate 23,584 of JAJDOH010000130.1, forward strand.
CTATGATGAAGTTTCACAAATGGCGCAATGCCTGGAGCAATTGGGCGTGGGTCCCAGTGATCGCGTGGCGGGTTTCATGCCCAACATGCCCCAAACCACCATCGCCATGCTGGCGGCCACCAGCCTCGGCGCCACCTGGTCCTCCTGCTCACCGGATTTCGGTATCAAAGGCGTGCTGGACCGCTTCGGGCAAATCAAACCGAAAGTCCTTTTTACCGCCGACGGATATCTTTTCAAGGGGAAAGATTTCGATTCCCTGGGACGGGTGGCTGACATATTGAAAGACCTGCCTTCCATCGAAAAGGTCATTGTGGCCCCCTATGTCCGGAAAGACCCTGAAATCGGCCATGTTCCAAATGCCATTGGCTACGATGAAATCAAAAGCCGGTATACCCCGGGAGATATTCGGTTCGAGCAGCTTCCCGCCGATCACCCCCTATACATCATGTTCACCTCCGGCACCACGGGCCTGCCCAAATGCATGGTTCAGAGCGCCGGCGGCATTCTGATCCACCACATGAAAGAGCTGCTGCTCCATGCAGACCTCAAGCGTGAAGATACCATTTTCTATTTTACGACCTGCGGGTGGATGATGTGGAACTGGCTTACCAGTTCCCTCAGCGTAGGAGCGACCCTCGTGTTATTTGACGGCAATCCCTTTTATCCCGGACCGGGCGCCCTTTGGAAGATGGCCCAGGATGAAAAGATTAATATTTTCGGCACCAGTGCCGGTTATATCGCAGCGCTGCAGAATGCCGGCGTAAAACCGGGTAAGGAATATGACCTCTCACCCCTGAAGGCCGTCATGTCCACCGGGTCACCCCTTTCCGAAGAAGGTTTTGAATTCATCTACCATGAAGTAAAGAGCGACCTGCAACTGGCTTCCATATCGGGCGGCTCGGACATCAATGGCTGTTTTGCCGGCGGGAACCCCATGGGTCCGGTTTATGCCGGTGAACTTCAATGCCGGCAGCTGGCCATGAAAGTGGAAGCATTTGATCCCAATGGGAAGCCGGTCATCAACCAGCAGGGTGAACTGGTGTGTACGGCACCGGCCCCCTGCATGCCCATCTATTTCTGGGATGATCCCAATGGTGAGCGATATCATGCCGCCTATTTTGACGTTTATCCCAATATCTGGCGCCACGGCGATTACATCGAAATCAATGACCGGGGAGGCGTGGTTATTTATGGGCGTTCAGATGCCACCCTGAATCCCGGGGGTGTCCGTATCGGAACCGCTGAAATATACCGCCAGGTGGAGCAGATCCCTGAAATCGCCGACTGCCTGGTGGTGGGTCAAACCTGGAAGAATGATGTTCGGGTGGTTCTTTTCGTCAAAATGGCGGAAGGCCATGAACTGAGCGAGGATCTGAAAAAACAGATCAAGACGACACTGAGGACCCATGCCTCTCCGCGCCATGTACCGGCCAAAATCGTTGCCGTACCGGACATTCCCTACACCCTGAACATGAAGAAAGTGGAACTGGCCGTGAAAAAAACCATTGATGGACAACCGGTTCTTAACAAAGATGCGCTGAGCAATCCGGGCGCCCTGGATTACTACGAAAACATCGCTGAACTGAAGGAGGATTAAGAGCCCTTGCCCGCCATCGTCCTTTTTCCACACACATGCGTGGAAAAAAATCTACTTGAACGCCTTTGCGAAACCTTCGGCTCCCTGATCCTGTGTCAGCCCTGGTTCACGGAACCGACGGTTTTCTTAAGCTTCGTGGAGAAAGAAACGCTGAAAGTCTGTTTCCCCCCGGAAAACCTGAAACCAAAAGAAGATTTTCACCATCTGCTTTCCGAATACCGGATTTGGATGACGCAAAATCAGGGCAAAAACCGTTCGAGCTCTTTTTCCGCCGGCCAGACAGGGGATGAAACCTGGGCCATTCGAAAAGCCATCCGTGACGCCGGAAAAGATGCGGATGATCCGGCAATAAAAAGTACCCTTAAATGGCATCTCATGCTTCATCTGGCGCGCAATCTGGAAGAAGAACGAGAAACATCCCAGGAACTCTTGAAAAAGGCAACAGCAGCCAAATCCCCTCTGGCGGAAGCCCTTGCCGGAGACGAAAAGATCCCCGACATGTTTCAGGATCTTCCACTGTCCGCGTCATATCCGTACGTAACGGATCGCCACCTAAAATTGATATTTGAGGCATGGTTCGGCCTTTTTGGCACCGTCATTCCGGCGGAGGCTAATTTGCTGACGCTGGATCGGCAGGTGATGAATTATGCCTTGGATCTTTTTGACGGTTGCGAGGTAGAACCTCAAGAGGCCCACCCTCACCCTTCACAGGAAAAGGGAATTGACACGCCCGGGTTGACCATCAACCAGAGGTCACTCCCCAGGCTCTTAAACGCGTCCGCATCAACGGATTCTGTTTTGCCGGCGCTTGCCGGAAAGACGCTTATTTTGGTGGAAAGGTAAAGCATTTCTCACGCAACGCCGTAAAATTGCGATGCATTGAGAGTCGTTATTTTCTTTGCAGCCCGGCGGCTTCGCGTGACGCTTCTATTTTATGAATGACATGTGAAAAATCCATCACCGAAACCCTGGAAAGGCAAGGTTGGCGCAAACAGTTTGTGGCTTCCGAACCCCGGCTCACTGAAGCGGTTGAAATATACAAAGAGTTGGGATTTCAGGTGCACGTTGAACCGTTTCCCTCACGGGAAAAAGGACCCCGTGAGCCGGGACAAGAGGATGGGACAACTTGCCGGGCCTGTTTCGCGGGATCTGAAGATCAATATAGTATCATTTTCACAAAACCCGCCGAAGGCCATGGCCAATCATGTTCCGACTGAATGATCTCATACTGCTCCTGGTCATCTTTTCATCCATGCTCACCGGCATCCTTTTTCCGGAACCGGCGTCGATTTTTCAGCCCTACCCTCTATATCTTATGATGTTCCTCCTCTTCTTGAGTTTTCTGCCCATTGAACTGAACGACATCTGGCAGCTCATTCGAAACAATGGTTCAACGGTAATCTGGCTGGCCTGTTTCAAGATGATTCTGCTGCCGATCATGGTTTATTTTCTCTTTATCCATATCGCCCCCGCCTATGCCATCGGGGCACTGCTGTTGACCGGCGTTTCCACCGGGGTTGTGGCGCCCTTTATCTCCGGCCTGGTGGATGCCAACGGGCCGCTGGTCCTGGTGATGGTGGTGATCACCTCCTTTGCGGTTCCCTTCACCCTGCCGATGCTGGTGAAGATTCTGCTGGAGCAGGAAATGACCCTATCCCTGCTGCATATGATGCGCATGCTGCTTCTGGTCATCGTTGTGCCGGTGATCATCGGGGAAACCTTGAAGCGCTTGTGGCCGAAGATTGTCGGTGGCATCATGAAACACCGTTATCCCATGTCGCTCGCTGTGTTCGCCTTGATCAATCTGGCCGTTTTTTCCAAGTACAGCACTTTCTTTTACAAACACCCGGCCACCATCGTCCGAGCCGGACTGGCGGCATTTGCCCTTGGCGGGATATACCTCTTGGCCGGACTGGCAGGACTCTTGAAATCATCGGTCAAAAATCAGCTGGCCGCCGTCATCACCATCGGCAATGTCAACAATGTATTGATACTGGTATTTGCCGCCGAGTTCTTCGGCCCCCTGGAGCCCACCCTGGCCGCCATCTACATGGTGCCTTTTTTCGGACTGATTCTACCCATGAGGGTCTACGCAAGAATCAGGGAATAAAATTCGCATCACAGCATTGGGTTTTTATCCCTTATATTGAAACGAAAGACCTTATACTTTTTCGATTCTGTGGTATTAACCTCAACAGTATGTTATAATAGGCAATTATGGATGCTTGGACTATCTCTGATAGTCGATATTGATCGTGAGAATGACAAAAGCCCACATCCCATGAACCGGCCCGACGGGTTCATGAACTGGCGCAGAAATTCCTGAAACGGGTTGAAGCGAAAAAACCAGGGGAAGGAATCGGAGTGACGCTGAAATCGATTCAAAAGGGACTGAAATGGATCAAAATGTGGTTTTTTCGGGGAACCTTCGTTTCTTGGGTATTCCCGACTTGCTGCAGTTAATTGCAACAAACAACAGTACCGGGGTCCTTGAGCTTACAAACCCACATGCCATGGGACCCGCATCTATCATTTTTCTTAGGGGCTCGCCCATTCATGCCACTTACGCTTCCCTGCGTGGTCTTGAAGCCCTCTATGCCCTTTTCGGCTGGACAACGGGCCAGTTCCAATTCAGACAGGAAAAGATTGACGGAGTAAAAACCATTCACAGGGGGCAGATGGAGATCGTCCTGGACGGTCTTCGCATGCTGGATGAAGGCATTATTAAACGCTTGGGTCCTGGATGGGAGGAAAAAGCCCAATCCGGTCGGCCGGACACTTCAACCCGGGTCCCATTAATCAAAAAGCCCATCACCCATTACGCTTTTATGGTGGAAGAAGAAGAATTTTCAAAGGGAACAACAATCATTGAGGAAGGAGAATTCGGAAACTGGATCTGGATGGTACTCAACGGAACAGCCGAAATGTCCAAAAAAACCATTGCCGGACCCACCAGGATTTTAAGGGTCGGGCAAGGCGGCTTCATCGGCAACATCTCATCCATGATGGCCATGGGACGACGCCGTATCGCCACTTTCACTGCAACAGAGACCATTCGGCTGGGTGTCCTTGACCTTGATCCTCTCTATGCTGAGTATTCCAGTCTTTCGGATGACTTCAGAAGCGTTCTTCTGAGTCTCGACAACCGCTTGAGGGAAGTTACCGAGAGGCTTTCAGAAATTTACTCCGGGATACACGTCAGCGAAAAATCTGCCTTCAGCGCTGAAGAAGAATTCGGCGGGGGAAAACGGATTGATAGCCCGTTTATGATCTCAAAAGGGCATGCGACCGTCGTTGAAGATATGAAGAACCGACCCTTTACCCTCATCAATCTGGCGCCGGATGACTTTTTCGGCCCGCTTCCATTCCTTGAATTAGGGCACGAACCTTTTGCCGCATCCGTCTGTTTTTCACAAGACTTGAAAGCAGCCCCTCTTGAACCCGAATTGCTGCAGAGCGAATACGACCAGCTTAGCAATACGCTGAAAAACATGATCGAATTTACCCTCGACTGCATCTCCAGCGCCACCGTGGCGGTCCGCAGACACTGCCTGGAGCGGATAAAAAGCAACGATTAACCAAACAGACTGCCAATACTAATTTCTTTCCTGAACCTAACGAACGCGTCAACAAATTAAAATAAGGAGAAGTAATGGACTTTAAAGCATTAGCGGAAAACCTCGGGCTGGAAGAAGATGAATATCTGGAATTGGCAGACCTACTGGTGGATACGGGCATGGTGGATCTGAGCAAGATGGAGTCCGCCATCGCTGCAGGCGATACGGATGCCGCCGCCAAAGCGGCTCACTCCATCAAAGGCGCTTCCGGGAATCTCGGCATTATGGATATTTACGAGCTTACAAAAACCATCGAAGCCGAACTCCGAAACAACAATGTGGCATCCGCTCTAAATCAGCTGAAGGAGGTCAGGGAAAAACTGGAAACCCTGGCGAAGCGGGTGAAGGGATAAGACCGAAAGGCCGGAGACGGAAAGCGGAGGGGACAGCGGACGCACCAACTATATTGTCAGTTATGATAGTGTTCCCGGATCCAGTCCTGATAGGCGCCGGTCCTGACATGTTCAATCCATGAAGGATGTTCCAGGTACCAAGCAAGCGTTTTTTTGATTCCCGACTGAAAGGATTCTTCAGGGGACCATTTGAATTCTTTTTGCAGCTTGCCCGCATCAATGGCATAACGCCTATCGTGGCCTAGACGGTCTTTCACAAAGGTGATCAGCGTTCGCCTGGAAGGCTTATGCTTCATCTCCGGAAGATCGTCGATCAGATCGCAGATGGTTTCCACAATACGGATATTTTCCATCTCGTGGTTGCCGCCAATATTGTAGGTCTCCCCGCTTCTGCCCTTCTTCATAACGGTCCAGACCGCCCTGCAGTGGTCCCGAACGTAAAGCCAGTCCCTGACATTGAGACCGTCCCCGTATATGGGAAGGGGTTTATCCTCCATGGCATTTAGAATCATCAGGGGAATCAGCTTTTCCGGAAACTGAAAAGGGCCGTAATTATTGGAACAATTGCTGATGGTAACGGGAAGTCCGTAGGTTTCGTGATAGGCGCGCACCAGATGATCCGAAGAAGCTTTGGACGCAGAATAAGGGCTGTTGGGTCGGTATGGGGTCGTTTCGGTGAAGAGGCCTTCCGGGCCAAGACTCCCAAAGACTTCGTCGGTACTGACATGGTGGAAGCGTTTCAGTTTTGCGTGATGGTTCCGGGATGCTTCCAGCAGATTGAAAGTTCCAACGATGTTGGTCTGAATAAAGGCGCCTGGCCTCGCAATGGACCGGTCCACATGGCTTTCGGCGGCAAAATGGCAGACTGAATCCACTCCGTATTCTTCAAAAATTCCGGCCATGCGTTCCTTATCACAAATATCCGCCTTAATAAAGACGTAACGATCACCGTACTGCTCTTCCATCTTCAAGAGATTTTCGGGGTTTCCCGCATAGGTCAGGCTGTCCACATTGATGATACGTCCGGTGAAACCACTTTCATCCAGAAGATAGTGAATAAAATTGCTTCCAATAAAACCACATCCGCCGGTGACCAGCATATTTTCCATCATTTCACCTCGTAAAGCAGATGATTTTTGAACATCCTTACAAATTGGATCAGATCCACTCGCCAGTCCTGCATGATATGCAAGCCTTCCTCCTTCAACCGCCGATTTTCCAGGATTGAATTTGCCGGTCTTTTGGCCGGCGTGGGATAATCGCGGGTGGTACAGGGAACAAGAGCGCCGGGGACCTTCATTTCATGGAGAAACATTTTGGCCAGGTCATACCAGGTGCAAAAACCTTCCGATGTGGCATGAAAAAGACCGCTCACATCCGCCTCTATGACCCTTTTAATCTGCTTTGCCAGCCCATATGACCAAGTGGGGGAGCCGAACTGATCATGAACCACTTTGATTTCCCTTTGGGGATCACCGACCGCAAGCCTCAGCATGGTTTTCAAGAAATTCCGTCCAAACGCCCCATAAAGCCAGGCTGTTCTCAAAATCGTGTATCGGTCCGTTGCCAGGGCAACCGCTTTTTCCCCCTCAAGCTTTGAAAAACCGTAATAGGACGTGGGATGCGTCCTGTCAATTTCCGTGTAATATTCAGGAACCGGTTTTCTGCCGTCAAACACATAATCGGTTGAAATATGGACCATCCTTGACCCGCATGCCCGGGCGGCCGTCGCCAGGTTCTCCGGTCCTGCCACATTGATTTTCCAGGCCAGTTCTTTTTGGGTCTCACAGTCATCCACGCGGGTGAATGCCGCACAGTTCAAAATCACATCCGGCTTCAGATTCCCAATCATGGCATCCACCGCTTTCCGGTCCGAAATATCAAGGGCGCTTGACCCCACGGCGGCTACGTTTTGGTCTCTTGCCAGAACTTTTTCACAATCCCGACCCAGTTGTCCGGTGCCACCGGTAATGAGAATCTTCATGGGGTTTAAGGCGGTCTCCACTGAAGTTATTAAATCCCGGACCCGATCACGATATGATGGTTCCCCGGAATGATTCACCCTTCAAAAGTCTTTCAAAATTCGGTATGTCATTGCCGACAATCGCTACCGAAAGCCCTAGCCGATCGGCTTCCTTTGAGGCAATGGGATCAAAGGGCATATTCATACCGGGATCCCATGTATCGCCCACCAGTTTTCTGAAAGCAGGCCAGGAAATGGTTTTCATCTTTTGCGCCCCGGGGTCCTTTTTGGGGTCCGCACTGTAAACATAATCGATATTGCTCATATTGATGACACGGGCCGCATCAAACCGTTTTGCCAGTTGTACCGCGCGCAGATCCGTAGAACTTCCGGGTTCAAAACCGGCACCCACGATAATGCGCCGGGTGGCATCGATGGGCTCGTGGGGATCATGGATGACCTTTCCATGGGCATCACTGCCGAAACAGGTCCTGACCAGTTCAGCGTTGAGCCGGGTTGCCCGTATGCCGATCCAGTCCAGGTCTTCTTTCGAAATTTCTCCCGTTGTTTTTGCGGCGTCCTGATATTGCCTGCATATCTTTCCCCCTCCGCAGATGATGATAAACCGTTCCTCCGGCAGACTCAGAATCACGCGCCTGAATTCATGAAGGAAATCCACATCGATCCGGCCCGGAACAATAATGGAACCGCCCAGTGAAATAACGACTGTCTTTTTTTCCATCTCATCTCCTTTGAAAAATCTCAAAGGATCAAGGCTTTGAGATCATTATATGCCTTTTAAACCTCATGGAGCGGCAGATGCGAATCATCAATATCCGCAAGTGCGGGATTTTCTGAATCTTTTTTTGAAAGAATCGGGCCTTCCATGGGCCATTTTATATTGATGGTATTATCCGCCCAGAAAACGCCATACTCATCTCCCGGTGCGTAATGGTCCGTACACTTGTAAATCACATCGGCGGTTTCACTCAATACACAAAAACCGTGGGCAAACCCCTCAGGAACATACAACTGATGCTTGTTTTTTTGGGAGAGCAGATTACCGGTCCACTTGCCGAAATCGGGGGAACCCGTACGAATGTCCACCGCCACATCGAATATTTCCCCTCTTACCGCATAAACCAGCTTTCCCTGTGGGTTTTCAAGCTGATAATGAAGCCCTCGAAGGGTACCCCGCCGCGAATGGGAATGGTTATCCTGTATAAAGGGCTTTAATATACCCATCTCCGCATATTTTTCGGAATGAAAGGTTTCCATAAAATACCCCCGGTCATCTTCAAAGACCGTGGGTTCAATCAAAATGACACCCGCAAGCGATGTTTCAGTAAATTTCAGCGTCATGGTTCAGGGGGTCCTCACTTTCAATAATTTCCATCAGGTATCGGCCGTAATCATTTTTGAGCATCACCTTTGCTATGGCCCTGATCTGATCAGCATCGATATAGCCAAGACGAAAGGCAATTTCTTCGATGCACCCGATCTTCAGTCCCTGGCGATCCTGGATCGATTTGACAAAATCGCCTGCTTGCTGCAGGGAATCATGGGTCCCGGTATCAAGCCACGCAAACCCCCGGCCCAACAGTTCCACCTGAAGTGCTCCCTGTTCCAAATATGCCAGGTTGACATCGGTAATTTCCAGTTCCCCCCTGGGGGAAGGCTTCAAATTTTCTGCGATTCCTACCACCTGGTTGTCATAGAAGTAAAGCCCGGGAACCGCATATTTGGATCTGGGGTTTTCCGGTTTTTCTTCAATACTGATGACCTTTCCGGTCTCATCAAAATCCACCACCCCGTACCGCTCCGGATCCCGCACCGGATAGCCGAAAATAATCCCGCCTTTTTCAAGGGCCGCCGCCCGTTGAAGGATAGCGGACAAACTGTGACCAAAAAAAATATTGTCTCCCAGAACGAGGGCAACATTGTTTTCCCCGATAAAATTCTTTCCAATAATAAAGGCCTGGGCCAACCCCTCGGGTTTAGGTTGTTCGCGATATGAGAGAGAAAGGCCGATCCCTCTGCCGTCTCCCAACAGCTCACTAAATCGGGGCAAGTCTTCGGGCGTTGAAATAATCAGTATCTCTCGAATGCCCGCCAGCATCAAAACGGAGAGCGGATAATAAATCATGGGTTTGTCATAAACCGGCATCAACTGTTTGCTGACAACTCGGGTGATCGGATAAAGACGCGTGCCTGATCCGCCTGCCAGTATAATTCCTTTCATTTCAATCACTCTCTCCTTTTATTTTGTGTATCCCGCCCGTTCCAGATAAAGCAGCACCTCCTGGGCGGACTCATCGGGTGTCATATCCAATGTGTCGATAAAGACCTCCGGAGTCTCAGGGGTCTCGTAGGGATCGTCGATACCGGTCACTCCCTTGATAAGGCCGGCCCGGGCCTTGGCATACAGCCCTTTTCGATCCCGTTGCTCGCACACTTCAAGGGCGGTTCCCACGTGGACCTCAATAAATCCCCCGTAACTTTCAATCAATTCTCGAATTTGTCGTCTTGTGGCGGCATAAGGCGCTATGGGCGCACAGATGGCGATACCGCGATTCTTGGTGATTTCACTGGCCACAAACCCGATGCGACGCACATTGATATCCCGATGTTCCTTGCTAAACCCCAGTTCACTGGAAAGATTCGTCCGGACAATATCCCCGTCAAGCAACGTCACCGGACGTGTTCGCATCTCTTTAAAACGGGCGTAAAGCACTTTGGCGATGGTCGATTTTCCAGCCCCTGAAAGACCGGTGCAGAAAATGGTGAACCCCTGATGGTGTCTCGGCGGATAGGCGTGCTGGATGGATGCCACAACTTCAGGAAAGGTAAACCATTGGGGAACCCGCCGGCTGCTTCTGAGCTTTTTCTGGAACTGATCGTTGGTCAGGGAAAACGTTTTGCTGCCTGCCGGCGCATCTTTGGCCGGAATAAAAATATCCTCTTCCTCCCAGTAGACCATTTGGTCAAAGGAAACCACTTTGATCCCGATTTCAGTTGTGTAGCGGCTCGTCATTTGGATACCGGCGTCGGGCGGATACCATAATTTACCATCTTCAACAGTACCGGGATCGGCATGGCCGGCGCCTACAATAAAATGGGTGCAGCCATAATTTTTTCTGACAATGGCATGCCAAAGTGCCTCCCGGGGTCCGGCCATTCTCATGGAAAGGGGCAGCAGGCTCAGAAGCATCATATTAGGCGGGTAATACCTGGCCACATCCAGATAGCAGTGAACCCGTGTAAAATAATCGATCTCATTCTGCCTCGGCTGTTCGGCCACCGGATGGAGCAGAAGCCCGGCTTTGGCTTCCGCCATGGCCCGTAAAGTCATCTCAAGCTGTGCACGGTGTACCGGGTGCCGGGTGTGAAACCCTACAATCCGCCGCCATCCCAGTTTGGTGAAAAGAGCCCGCAACTCTAAAGGCGTGTGCCGGTGCCGTTTGAAAGCGGAGTGGAGCGGCAGTTGAAGGCCTTCGACAGTGCCGCCCACGCAGCAGGCACCTTTTTTGTGAAACAGCTGGTCCACACCCGGATGAGAATCATCCAGGGTTCCAAACAGAATTTCAGCTTCACGCTTTTTGTCCATGGACCAGATGCTTTCAATCCCCATGACAGCCAACATGAAGCCCTCACTGTCCCGAAGGGCCACGGACTGTCCCACATCAAGGGTCTCAACCGCCTCTTCGGAAACATCCAGGCAGACGGGCATGGGCCACAGCGTACCATCTTTCAAACGCATTCCATCCAGGACCGACGCGTAATCGGTGTGATTCATGAAACCGGTCAATGGCGAAAAACCACCATTCATCAAGAGTTCCAGATCACATACGGCAGCATCTGAAAGCGTAATGCTCTCAAGATCCAGCGACAACTTTTTTAAGACGCCCGCTCTTTCCCCATGGACGACCAAATTCACCAGTTTACCGCCATGGGCGGCATCATGCTTTTCCATAGCTTTCACACCATTGTCAGGTTATTGCACCACAAACCACGGATTCAGGAGATTTTCCCGGTTGTACATGAGGGGTTCCGCCGTTTCCCATACCGTCACGGTTCTGCCCGCCCCTTCAGCGATGCCCTGACCTGCGGCGGTATCCCACTCCATGGTGGGGCCCAGCCGTGGATAGATGTCCGCAGCGCCTTCTGCTACCCGGCATATTTTAAGAGAACTCCCCGCTGAAATAAATTCAACCCATTCAATCTCTTTTCTCTTTTCCTCAATAAAGGCTTCCAATTCAGGGGTACCGTGTGACCGGGAGCCCATGATTACATAGGTCTTGCGGGATACCGCTAACGGCAGTTTATGGCACACCTTGCGCAGTCCATCCAAATCATCAGGAAGCGCTTCCATGGGGCGGGTGCAGCCGTAAGCCCCGAGAGAACGGCCCCCAAAAAAGAGCTGGGTCAGCACCGGCACATAAATCACCCCGAAAACCGGCGCGCCATTTTTCACAAGCGCAATATTCACCGTAAATTCTCCGTTACGCTTGATAAATTCCTTTGTACCGTCCAGAGGATCCACGATCCAAAGCCGATCCCATTTTTTTCTTTCATGGTAGGGAATGTCCCGCCCTTCTTCGCTCAAAATAGGAACCGGTGTGGTTTTAAGAGCATCCACAATAACTTGGTGGGATTTTCGGTCCGCATCGGTCAGGGGTGAGTCATCCATCTTCATATCCACATTAAAGTCAGCCATTGAATATACTTCCATAATGGCGGAAGCCGCTGTCATGGATGCACGGATCGCGAGCAGCAGAAATGTTTCTATTTGCCTATCATCCACAAATCCCTCTCCTTAAAATATGATTCTGGTGAAACAGCGGCGTATCCCCGCTATGGCATTTCCACATGTTATCGATAACGGCCGTCTGTTTCAGCGACGCATTATGTGCACAAACTTCCTATTAGTCAAGGTGACATTCAGAAAGCCTCAAGGTCAAAAAATTTAATGCAAAATACGTCTAAGTTTTTTTCTTGACAGAAAAGCAATGATGTTTATTTTTTTTAAAATGTATTTTTCAACATAAACGCTTGTTATCAATGTTTTAATTTGACACGAGTACAAGGAGGGTAAACCATGATTTTCAGAAGAGTCAATACATGGCCTGCCTGGCAATGGCGAAATCAATGGGGTGAAATGGATCGACTGAGAAAAGAATTAAACGCCCTCATTGATGGTTCCTATGACAAAAGCATGATGGAGCCTTCGGCGGGCGTATTTCCGCTGATGAACGTGACGGAAGATACCAATAATTTCTATATCCGCGCAGAACTTCCGGGAATCAAAGCCGACGAACTGGATATTTCCGTAACCGGTGACAGCTTTTCCATTTCCGGGGAAAGAAAGATACCTGAGGAACAGTCCAATTCCAAATATCACCGACGAGAACGGGAATCCGGACGTTTCAACAGAATTTTAAATCTGCCGAGCCAGATTGATACCAGCAAAGTTGAAGCCGGCACTTCCGATGGCATTCTTAAAGTCACGCTGCCCAAAAGCGAAACAGCAAAACCCAAACAGATAACGGTTTCAGGTGTCTAGTGAATCCTAATTTGAAAGGGGGTCGAAAAAATGACGGAATCAGAAAAAAAAGCCCTGCAGGCAAAAGAGAAAACGGAAGTCGTGTCTAACGTCGAAGCAACAAAACCGGGCCCCATTTTTACCCCGGCTGTGGATATTTTTGAAACGGACGATGCGCTGATCCTTTTGGCGGATTTGCCGGGTGTAAAAGCCAAAGATCTGACCATTGATCTGAAAGAAGGGGTTCTGGCGCTTTCAACCCAAATGGAGGTACCGGAAGCGCCTGACGAAGTGGGCATTTTAAGGGAATATGAGACGGGTAACTATTACCGGAAATTCAACCTCTCAGATGTCATTGATCAGTCCAGGATTGAGGCCAAGCTGAAAGACGGCGTCCTGCGGTTGACGCTGCCCAAGGTTGAAGCGGCCGCACCAAGGAAAATTGAAGTCAAAGCCATATAAGTTTCCATATTGTTCATTCCATGCTTTTTCCACAAAACCCCGGCCCCGTCTGCCGGGGTTTCATTTTCAGGGGAAGGTAACCCTTGACAGGCACGCGCACAGCCGCATATAATTCCACCCATCATGGCGATTTCAATATTAAATAAAGAGAATACAGCTCTCATCATCGTAGATGCGCAGGAAAAGCTCATGGGAGTCATGGGCCAAAAGGACCGCGTGGCCGACAGGATGTTAAAACTCCTTGATCTGGCCCGTGTCTTTCAACTGCCCGTCATCGTAACCGAACAGAACCCCAAACATCTGGGGCCGACCCTGCCGGCCATTCGGGAAACACTTCCCGCCTATAATTCCATTGAAAAAGTTGATTTCAACTGTTGTGAGGTGCAAGCCTTTAACGACTGTATCGAAAAGAAGAAACTTCAGAATATTATCCTCACCGGCGTTGAAACCCATATCTGTGTACTGCAGACATGCGTCTCTCTACTGGAGCGCGGATACAGGGTTCATGTTCCCCATCACGCAGTTGATTCCAGAACCGAAGCCAACTGGCAAATCGGTCTCTCCCTCATGGGGGAAGCCGGCGCCACGATCACCTCCACCGAGACCATTATTTTTCAGATCCTCAAAAAGGCCGGCACGCCTGAGTTTAAAGCACTCCTGAAAACCATCAAATAACGGATGCGGCCTGTGAAGTGGCGGGCAGTCTCAGAACTCCAAGGGGCTTTCCGACCCACTGCCGATCAAGAACTCATCAAAACGGTTTTTTTTCCTTGACGCATAGTTACGATACAGCTATATTGTAGTCATATCGTATCGAAAATTTTTAAAGACCATTTCACATTTGGACGTTTTTTTTCTGGTTCAGAATCAAAATCCTTGCAACCCCGGAATTCACGGCATGAGTTCGGGTAATTTAAAAGGGGAAAAAAATGAGGTACGCAGAAACCGGGTTTAATTTGGAAATTGACCTATCCCGAGGCAGCATTGAGAGGGTGGCAACAGACCCCAAAGAAACAGAGCTTTATCTGGGGGGACTGGGAACGAACGCCAAAATATTGTGGGACAGGGTTCCCCCAGAAGTTGAACCATTTTCTCCCGACAATGTGTTGATATTCGGCGCAGGCCTTTTGTGCGGCACACCGGCCACCGGTTGTAACCGCACCATTGTCTCCACCATTTCGCCTCAGACGCAACTGATGGCATTTTCTATGATGGGGGGATTCTTTGCCCCTGAGTTGAAATACGCCGGTTACGACAAGATTGTCCTTCGCGGGAAATCCCCCGATCTGGTTTACATCTGGATAAAGGACGACAAAGTCGAAATACGGGACGCCTCCCACCTGCACGGCAAGGGGTCCGTTGAGACGGCGGAAATTCTCAGGCAGGAATTAAAGGAGCCGAAAGCCCAGGTCGCGGCCATCGGTTTGGCCGGTGAAAACAGGGTCTACTTTGCCTCCATCGAACAGGGACGGTCCAGCGCCAGTCGTGGCGGGATCGGCGCCGTCATGGGAGACAAAGGGGTTAAAGCGATCGTGGTTCGCGGCACAAAGGACATTAATCTGGCCCGGCCACCCGAATTCCTGCAGCTGTGCAACGAAGTGATGGAGTATATCAAATTCCGGAATGAAAACCCCATCAAAGGGGTCATGCCCATTCTGGCAGGCCTGGGATCCCCCCAGGAAATGAAGGTGCACGATGAGAAGTGGCATACCGAAAATTTCATGTGGGGCAACTCCCGCCTTCGCAGAAAGGATTTCTGGTCCGACGAAATCGCCAGGGAATGGATGGAGACCATGGAGACCATGCGGACGCGGCTCATCAGCTGTTTTAACTGCCCCATGACCTGCGGTGCCACCATTACCCCCCCAGGGAAATCCACTTATATGATGAAGTGTTTTACCAAGCTGACCTACACCATGGCGGCCATGAGCGATCTTGAATTCGGCCTCGGCATTGCGCAAAGCGCTACGGAGTACGGGGTGGACGGCTTCTCGGCCCCACAGGTCATGGCCTTTGCTCTGGAGCTTCTGGAAGAAGGGATTCTCACCGACAAGGACTTCCCGGATATGCCCGAAGACAGTGAAGGTAGGTTCTACTACTTGCTGGATAAAATCGTCCGACGGGAAGGGATCGGAGACGTCCTGGCCAACGGCACCTACTGGGCTGCCAAAGAGATCGGAAAAGGCGCGGAAGCATTTGCTCACAACACCATCAAGAAACATGAGCAGCTGCCCCTCAAGCTCTCCATGCTGAATCCCATCTATTTTCTCATGTATTCCACCGGTGAGAAAATCAATATCACGCAGATCGAGGGGCAGTTTCCCCAGGCGCCCTTTCCCAAAAAAGAGCACCGGGAAAAATTTACGGAGGACTGGATCCAGGTGCCTGATGACAAATTCAAGCAGTATTTCATCGACTGGGAACTGCGCGGCGACAACTCCATCCCTTATTATCCGACACCTGAAATGTGCTGCGATATCGTGGACTGGCAGGAGCGGATGCACTACATCGATGACGCCCTCGGCATGTGCGCCGGGTTGAGCTCCTTCCCTTTGAAACCACCATATCACATCCACAATTACCCGAAGTTTATCTCCGCGGGCGCGGGCATTGATATGGATGAGGAGAAACTGACCCAGGCGGCCAAGCGATACCGGACCCTGGTGAGGGCCATCAACATCCGAAGGGGCATGAGACGGAAAGACGACGCGCCGCCGGCCAACCATTGGAAGAAGCGATTTCCCGAACTCGAAAAGGAACTCCTGGACACCTATTACCAATATAAGGGATGGAACGACCAGGGGATTCCGACCCCGGAGGCTCTGCACGAGCTGGGGCTGGATTATGTCGCCGAAGACTTCGAAAAGAGGGGGATCTACAATGATACGGATGAAACACCTTCCAAAGAGACCTCGGCGGAAAAAGAGAAGGAGGTGTAGCCGTGGCTGAGAAAAAGAAGAAGGTCGTTAAAACCATCAAAGTTGACGCAGACAAATGCAACGGTTGCAGGGCCTGTGAGGTCATCTGCTCGGCCTTTCACGCCGCGCCCAAATACAGCAGCAACAACCCGGCCAGATCCCGTATAAAGGTGAATCGGCATCCGCTGAAAGACATTTACGTGCCCGTGTACGCGGGCGAGTATACCGCTTCCGAGTGTGCCGGCAGGGACAAATATGTGATTGACGGAAAGGAATACGAAGAATGCGCCTTTTGCAGGGCTTCCTGCCCATCCAGGGATGATTTCAAGGAGCCCGATTCAGGTCTCCCCCTGAAATGCGACATGTGCGAAGGGGAAGACGAACCCTTGTGCGTCAAATGGTGTCTGGTGGACGCCCTCTCCTACGAAGAAAGGGAGGAGGACGTGGAGGAGGAAGAAAGTCCCGAGCAAATGGAGATCGGACTGGAAGCCTTGGCTAACGAATACGGACTGGAGAAGATCATGGAGACCGCTGCCCGTATGTCCAGGGCAAAGAAGGGCGAAGCGGCATAGGTACAACCCTAAATGGTTCATGCAAAGATTCTCTTATTTTTTGAGAGAGACAGCCGGGGATTAAGGCACAAAAATATTAAGGCGAAACAAGAGGTTTAATAGAGACCGTGGAGAGTGTAGCCGATTACAAAGAGATCATAGATGTCATCAAGGAGAGCGGTGGTGACGCTTTTAAGAGATGCTTCCAATGCGGATTATGCGATACGGTTTGCCCGTGGAACAGGGTGAGATCCTTCAGTATGCGAAAGCTGGTGCGACAGGCCACTTTCGGATTCACGGAAATTGAAAGTGAAGAGATGTGGCTTTGTACCACCTGTGGAAGATGCCCCCAGCAGTGTCCAAGGGACGTTCAACAGATTGAATCGGGCGTCGCGCTGAGACGGGTCGCCACGGAATACGGGGTTTTTCCCAATTCCGTTAAACCCATCCGGACCGCCAGCGGAAGCCTCATCGGCGAAGGGAACCCCCTGGGTGAAGAAAGAAAGAACCGCGGCGAGTGGGCAAAGGGCCAGTCGGTTAAAACATTTTCCGAAGAGATGGAAATTCTCTACTTCCCCGGCTGTTATCCGAGCTTCGACCCGCGCGCCAAGAAGATCGCCACGGCCACCGCGAAAATCCTGAACCAGGCCGGTGTGGATTTTGGAATTCTGGGATCCAAGGAGAATTGTTGCGGCGAAAGCATTCGCAAAACCGGTGATGAGGAGCTCTTCAAACGCCTGGCCAAGGAAAACATCAAAACCTTTATCGATAACGGGGTGAAAAAGATCGTTGTTTCCTCCCCCCATTGCTATCACACCTTCAAAAACGAATACCCCCAATTCATGGTAAATTTTGACGTCATCCACATGACGGAGTATTTATTTGAGCTCATCAACCAAGGGCGGCTCGAACCCACCAAACCCTTTGAAAAGAAAATTACGTACCATGATCCCTGTTACCTGGGCCGGCATAACGGCATCTTTGACCAACCCCGTGAGATCCTGAAAAGAATCCCCGGTCTAGAACTCATTGAAATGCCGGATACACGGATCGACAGTCTCTGCTGCGGAGGGGGCGGGGGAAGGGTCTGGATGGAAACCCAAAAAGGAGAACGGTTCGGCGACCTCAGAATTGATCAGGCCATGGAAGTGGGCGCCGAATTGCTGGTGACCGCCTGCCCCTACTGCATTACCATGTTTGAAGACAGCAGGGTGACCATGGGGGTGGACGAAGAAATAGAAATCAAGGATATCACGGAGATCATACAGGAAACGTTATAGGGAACCTTAGAACTCTGGTAAGGATATAAAGAATTGGAAAAAGAACAGATTGAACAGCTTTGCAGCAGTTTCACAAAGAGCGATTTCGGCGATGTGATGGTTGTCGGCGGCGGGGTCAGCGGTATTCAGGCCTCCCTCGATCTGGCCACCGCGGGTTTTAAAGTCTATCTGGTTGAGGAGGCGCCGAGCATCGGCGGGCATATGGCCCAGCTTGACAAAACGTTTCCCACCAATGACTGCTCCATGTGAATCCTTTCACCTAAACTGGTCGAGGTCGGCCGGCATCCAAACATAGAGGTCCTGACGTATACGGAAGTGGATCGTGTGGAAGGCAAAGCAGGTGACTTCCAGGTAACCCTTGTCAAAAAGCCCCGATACATCATCGAAGACAAGTGTACCGGTTGCACCACCTGTGTGGAGTATTGTCCGGTGGAATATCCGGACCCGTTCAATCAGGGGATAAGCCAAAACAAAGCGACCCATGTGTACTTTTCCCAGGCCATTCCCCTGGTGGCCTACATTGATGAAAGCTGCATTTACCTGAAGGAAAAGAAGTGCCGTATCTGCGAAGGCGTGTGTCAGAACGATGCCATCGATTTGACCCAGACGGCCGAAAAGATAGACGTCAACGTGGGCGCCATCATTCTTTCCTCCGGCATAAAACCGTACAACCCTGAAGTGAAGGCTGAATATCGCTACCGAGAGTTTGAAAACGTCGTCACAAGCATGGACTATGAACGGCTGCTCTCCTCCACCGGGCCGCACGAAGGTCAGGTGCTTCGCGCTTCCGACGGTAAACATCCCAAAAAAGTGGCCTGGATTCAATGCGTCGGTTCCAGACGGGTGACCGAAGGGGACAACAGCTATTGCTCGGGGGTTTGCTGTACCTACACCCAGAAACAGGTGATTCTCACGAAGGATCATGATCCCGAAGCCGAATGCACCGTATTCCATAATGATATCCGTTCGTTCGGCAAAGACTTTGAACGATACTTTCAGAGGGCGGAACAACTTCCCGGCGTTGAATTCATCAGAAGTTATGTATCCATCGCAAAGGAAGATCCCGAAACCAAAAACGTTTTTTTGCGGTACGCCACCGCCGATGAAGGGGTCAAAGAAGAAGAATTCGATATGGTGGTCTTGTCCGTGGGATTGAATCCGCCCCAGGAGAATAAGGAACTGGCGCAAAAATTCGGAATTGCGCTAAACGCCCACGGTTTCTGCCAGGCGAGCCATACCAACCCCATTCAAACCACCCGGCCCGGCATCTTCGTGAGCGGCGCCTTTCAGGGACCCACCGATATCCCCGAGTCGGTCTTTACGGCCAGCGGTGCGGGCGCTCAGGTGGGGGAATTCCTCGATTACCGCCGGGACAAACTGGCCAAAGAGCGGGAATATCCGCCGGAACGGGACGTCTCCGGAGAAGCGCCGAAAATCGGCGTCTTCGTATGTCATTGCGGCGCCAATATTTCCAGTGTCGTTGATGTGCCGTCCACCGTTGAATATGCCGAGACCCTTCCCAATGTGGTCTATGCGCAGGAGCAGCTCTTTTCATGCGCCACCAATTCCGCCAAGGAAATAACGGATCTGGCCAAGGAAAAAGGCCTCAATCGCGTGGTCATCGCCGCCTGCTCACCCAGAACCCTGGAACCCCTCTTCCGGGACACCCTCAGGGAAGCGGGACTCAATCAGTACTATTGCGATATGGCCAATATTCGAGAACACTGTTCCTGGGTCCATTCCAAACAGAAGGAAGAGGCCACCCAGAAAGCCCAGGATATTGTCCGCATGAGTGTGGCGCGAGCGCGCTGTCTGGAGCCTTTGCAGGAGTTCGATCTCCCCGTGGACAAGGCTGCTCTGGTGGTGGGCGGCGGTATCGCCGGCATGACCTGCGCCCTTTCCATCGCAAAGCAGGGGCACGATGTCTATCTTCTGGAAAAAGATAAAGAACTCGGTGGGATGGCCAGACGACTTCACACCACACTTGAAGGGATGGATGTTCAGGCATACCTGAAGGATCTCATTCAAGCGGTCTATCACAACCCCCTGATCCATGTGTCCCACGGGGCCCACATTAAAGATGTCTCCGGGTATGTGGGAAATTTCATCACCGCGGTGGAAACGGAAACCGGCGTCAAAGAAATCAAACACGGCGCATCGGTCATCGCCATCGGTGCCGATGTCTACACACCCACCGAATACCTTTACGGAGAAGACGAGAAGGTGGTAACCCACGTTGAACTGGGTGAATTGATCGCACAGGAAGGCGAAAAAGTTGCGTCCGCTCAGAGCGTGGTGATGATCCAGTGCGTCGGCTGCCGAAACGAGGACAGAAACTACTGCAGCCGTGTCTGTTGCACCCACGCCGTTAAAAACGCCCTGAATCTGAAAAAGGTGAACCCTGAAATGGACATTTACATCCTCTTCAGGGATATGAGGACCTACGGGTACAGCGAGGACTATTACCGGGAAGCCTCGGAAAAAGATGTCAAGTTCATCCGGTATACGCCGGAAGACCCACCCCAGGTGGAAGCCACCACAGCGGAAGGGCGACCCGTCATCCAGGTGGCCGTGACCGATCCCATCCTGGGTCAGAAGATTGCCCTTCATGCCGATGTGCTGTCGCTTGCGGCGGCCGTCATTCCTTCCGCATCCACCCAGGAAATCGCGGCACACTTCAAGGTCACCCTGAGCCCCGATGACTTCTTTAAGGAAGCCCACGTGAAACTGAAGCCGGTCGAGTTTGCCGCCGACGGTGTTTATCTATGCGGAACAGCCCATTATCCAAAACACATAAAGGAAAGCGTTAACCAGGCCTACGGTGCCGCCGGAAGGGTTCTGACGCTCTTGTCAAAGGAGACAGTCATCGCGTCGGGTTCCGTTTGTGAAGTCAATGACAACGACTGTGTATCCTGCGGGGCCTGTATTACGGCCTGCACCTATGGCGCCATCGAATTCCGCCAGACGGAACAGGGGAGAAAGGCCTGGGTCAATCCGGTCCTTTGCAAAGGAGACGGGCTCTGTAATGCCAAATGCCCCACCAATGCCATCGTCCTGAAACACTTCACCGATGAAGCGCTTTTGAGCCAGATTGATGCGGCGTCCACCCAGGAAGAAATCTTAGAACAAATGGATATGGCGGTCGGCGATGTCTAGACACATGCCATTGAACGCTGGAAAGACCCACAGAGGAGGAAACAACGGATGAGTGCGGATTTTGAATTTACACCCAGAATACTCGGTTTTGTATGTCACTGGTGAGCGTACGGTGCCGCTGACCTGGCTGGAGTTTCCAGACTTCAATATACAAGTGAAATCAGACTGATTCGTGTCATGTGTTCCGGTCGCATAGACCTGGAGTTTCTGCTCAGGGCTTTCGCCAACGGCCAGGACGGCGTGTTCGTGGGAGGGTGCAAGCTGGATGAATGCAATTACGTCACCCACGGCAATTACGATGCTTTGGCCAACGTATACCTGTGCCGGAAAATAATGGAGCGGATCGGCCTGAACCCTGAGCGGTTGCGTATCGAATTCATGTCCGGTGCCGACGGCGGCCTGCTGGTGGACGTCACCAATGACTTCGCCCGACAGGTGAAGGGGTTGGGACCCATCGCCGAAGGCGAAGGGATTGACCGGCAGGTTTTGAACTTCAGAATCGACGCTGCCAGAAAACTGGTCCCTTACATCAAACTGGTGGAACGGGAACGATTAAGAATGCCCAAGAAAGAGAAGAAAGCTTATCACGAATTTTTCACCAGCGAAAAATTCGACCGGCTTTTTGATGAGTTGGTGGGCAATCAACTGGCGGTCAGTCAGATCATGAGCCTCCTTCAGAACAAGCCCCTTTCCACCGGTGAAATCGCCGAGGCTTTGGATTTGAACCCGTCTGAAATTGCGAAATACATCAGCAGTTCATCGCGGCAGGGACTCGTGAGATACGATGAGGACGCCAAGCGCTATGCCCTCGTTTAGGGTGAACCGTGCCCTCGGTAGGGTAGTTCGAAGAAAACAGGAAAACTAGGACAAGGGTCTTATGGATAACGATAGAATCGATCAGATTATTGACAAACACGGGACCGAACCCAGTTCGCTGATTCAGGTCATGCTTGAGATTCAGAGCGAAAACAACTGGCTTCCCAAGGCGGCACTGGACCGGATCAGCGAAAGACTGGACGTTCCCTTAGCCCGGATACTGCATATTGCAACCTTTTACAAGGCGTTCAGCCTGGTTCCCAAGGGACGGCACGGCATCCATATCTGCGTGGGGACCGCCTGTCACGTTCGGGGCGCCAGCCGCATTCTGGACACGGTGCAAACCAAGACGGGCATCAAACCTGGCGAAACGGACCTGGATTTGAAGTTCAGCCTGGAGGTTGTCAACTGTCTCGGCTGCTGCGCCTTGGGGCCTGTCATGGAAATCGACGGAAAGACCCATGGCAAAATGACGCCGGGTGAAACGGCAGAAGTGTTAAAAAACTATGAATAGGGCAAAATCATGTCGCGGATAAATTCACCAGCTGAATTGGAAGCATTCAGAAAGGACATTCTGTCTAAGAGAGACCCGAATAAACCTTGCATCACCCTCTGTGCCGGAAGCGCATGCCACGCCACCGGGAGTGGGGAGGTGGCAGAAAAACTTGAAGAGGAACTTGAAAAACAGGGTTTAATCGATCAAGTTGAAATAAGAAAAACCGGATGCCACGGCTATTGCGAGCGGGGTCCCATGACCGTTATTCACCCCGAGGAAATATCCTATTTTCAGATCCAGCCGGGCGATGTTTCCGAAATCATCTCCGAGACCATCCGTGGGAAAAAGGTCATAGACCGGATGCTCTATAAGGATCCCGAAACAAAGGAAGGCATCGTTAAAGAGTCTGAAATCCCCTTCTATAAATTTCAGGAGCGGCTTGTTTTCGGTTCCAACGGCAGCATCGATCCCAAAAGCATCGAAGACTATCTGGCCATCGGCGGCTATTCCGCCTTGAAAAAGGCCCTCTACGACATGACCCCCGAATCGGTCCTGGAGGAAGTCAAGAAATCCAATCTGAGAGGAAGGGGCGGCGGCGGTTTTCCCGCCGGGAGAAAATGGGAAGGGTCCCGTGATGATCCCGAGGAAGTTAAATACGTAATTGTGAACGCCGACGAAGGTGACCCGGGCGCCTACATGGACAGGAGCCTGCTGGAAGGAAACCCCCACTCGGTTCTGGAGGGGCTGACGTTAGGCGCCTATGCCATCGGCGCCCACGAAGGCTTCATCTACGTTCGTCAGGAATACCCCCTGGCGGTGGAAAACGTTCACCTGGCCATCAAAAAGGCCGAAGAGTACGGTTTTTTGGGTAAAAATATTTTAGGCTCGGGCTTTGACTTTACGGTCACGGTGCACCAGGGTGCCGGCGCCTTTGTGTGCGGTGAATCGACGGCGCTCATGACGGCCCTGGAAGGGAGAGTGGGAGAACCGAGACCCAAATACATCAGAAGCAATATCAAGGGGCTCTACGAAAAACCGAGCGTTTTGAACAATGTGGAGACATGGGCCAATGTGCCGCTGATCATCAACAAGGGGGCCGACTGGTTCACCCAATACGGAACGGAAGGAAGCAAAGGGACCAAAATCTTCTCCCTGGTGGGCAAAATCGTCAATACGGGCCTTGTTGAAGTCCCCATGGGGATGACCCTGAGGGATATTATTTACAAGATCGGCGGCGGCATCCCCGGCGGCAAGAAGTTCAAGGCCGTTCAGACCGGTGGGCCGTCGGGCGGCTGCATCCCCGAAGAACTGCTGGATCTGGAAGTGGGATTTGACGAACTCACCAAGGCCGGCTCCATGATGGGTTCCGGCGGCATGATTGTCATGGATGAAGATACGTGCATGGTCGATGTGGCCCGGTATTTCATCGCATTCCTCACCGATGAATCGTGCGGCAAATGCGTCCCCTGCCGCGAAGGTCTGCGGCAGATGCTTAAAATCCTCACCGACATCACCGAAGGGAGGGGAAAAGAGGAGGACATCCAGACCCTGGAGGATCTTGCGGAGACGGCCAAGGAAGCCGCCCTCTGTGCTCTCGGGAAAAGCGCCCCCAACCCGTTTTTAAGCACCCTTCGCTACTTCAGGGCCGAGTATGAGGCACACATACTGGAAAAGAAGTGCCCTGCCCTTTCCTGCAAGGAGCTGATCGCCTACCACATTGATCCGGAAAAGTGTAAAGCCTGTATGATCTGCGCCAGAAAGTGCCCGGCCGACGCCATCGACGGCGGCAAGAACAAAATCCATATGGTTGACCAGGATAAATGCACCAAGTGCGGCACCTGCTATGAGGTCTGCCCGCCCCGCTTCGGCGCGGTTCAGAAAGTTTCCGGCGAACCCGTTCCCGATCCCATCCCTGAGGAAGCAAGAATAATCAGAAAAGGAAAGAAAAAATGAGCAAAGTCCTTTTACAGATTGACGGAAAAGAAGTAAGCGCACGGGAAGGAATGACATTGCTGGAGGCAGCCCAGGGTGCGGGGATTTACATCCCCACCATCTGTCACCATGAAAAACTGGAACCCTACGGGGGGTGCCGGCTCTGCATCGTGGAAGTGGAAAAGCGCGGTCGGACAAACCTCGTGGTCTCCTGCGTCTATCCGGTGGAAGGGGATCTGGTGGTCAGAACCAGGTCCGAGAAAATCGATCGCATTCGTAAAACCATTCTGGAGCTGCAACTGGCCCATGCGCCGGATGCCTTTGAATTGCAGGATCTGGCCAAGGAATACGGGGCCGATAAGAACCGGTTTGAAAAAGAGGCGTCCTTCTGCATTCACTGCGGGCTGTGTGTCCGCTACTGTGCCGAAGTCAAACAGAAACACGCCGTCGGATTTGTCGACCGGGGAACCCGGAAAGAGATCAGTTTCATTCCGGAAATCGCCGCCAAAGAGTGCTGGGACTGTAAGGAATGTTTCCCCCTCTGCCCCACGGAGGCGCTTCAGGCCGCCTTTGTGTTGACCAAGGCGCTGTCTTCGTCTTCACCTTCTTTAACGGCTGCATCGAAATAATAGACATCCACGGTCCGCGGCCGGCCGGAAGACGAAGGCAACAACCTGCGTAAGTTTGGTCGTGCTAAAGAAGGGACCAAGTGGTCGTAGCTCCGGCTGTGATCCGCAAGGGATTCCCGTCCGGTGTTGGAGGTGATTGACGACAATCAGAAAAGCCGTCCGCAAGTTTAAACAGCAACCCAAAAAACGGTACCGTACCACAGAGCCGTATCTAGACATTCCTTCTCACGGTCCAAATGCCCATCAGCGATTGAAGCGGATGGATCGAGCCCAGGCCCGGTTAACCCGCTCCCTGGCCCACCGGGTCAGGGCGTCTTTTACCATCCGATCCGGTTTGTACGCCAACGCCATATTCGTTCCTCCTCTCGCCGGCCTCCCTGTTAGTAGGGCTATTTGGGTTCGCCGCCCGGGGATTTCAAGCGAGACCTTTGTTTGAACTTTGGCATTTTTGTGGTATCTTCGACCATAATAAAGGTTCTCAATGACCTAAAATTCACGGAATGCGAGGCCAGGGAAATGATTGAAAAAGTCGTCATCATGGGCGCGGCCGGTCGTGATTTTCACAATTTCAACGTCTATTTCAGAGAAAATCCCCGCTATCGGGTGGTGGCATTTACCGCAACTCAGATCCCGTCCATAGAGACAAGGAAGTATCCGCCGGAACTGAGCGGGGATGCATACCCGGAGGGCATTCCCATCCATCCCGAGGAAAGGTTGCGCCAACTCATCAGGGACCACCGTGTGGACCTGGTGGCCTTTTCCTACAGCGATGTACCCCATGAGGAGGTCATGCACAAGGCCTCCCTTGCCATGGCCCACGGTGCCGATTTTGTTCTCATCGGGGCCACCTACACCATGCTCAAATCCCGGAAGCCGGTGGTGTCGGTCTGTGCCGTCAGGACCGGGTGCGGGAAATCTCAGACCACCCGAAAAGTCTGCAGCATCCTTCGGAAACTGAACCAAAAAGTGGTGGTGGTCCGGCATCCCATGCCCTACGGAGACCTGGCAAAACAAGTGGTGCAGCGATTCGTATCGTACCGGGATTTCGAGAGACACCAGTGCACGTTCGAGGAACGGGAGGAATACGAACCACTGGTGGACCAGGGGATCGTGGTCTATGCCGGCGTTGATTACGGAAAGATTCTCGAGGCGGCCGAGGAAGAGGCGGACATCATCGTCTGGGACGGCGGGAACAACGATACCCCTTTCTATGTGCCTTCGGTGCACCTGGTACTGTTCGACCCGCACCGGGCCGGCCATGAACGCCGTTATTATCCGGGTGAGACCAATATGCTCATGGCCCATATCGCCATCATCAACAAGGTGGACACCGCGCCGCTTGCCGGGGTGGAAACGGTTCGGAAAAACATCCTGCGATACGCGCCGCAGGCGGACATCGTCCTGGCGGAATCGCCCGTTCTGGTCACCGACCCGGGCCGTATATCCGGCAAACGGGTTCTGGTGGTGGAAGACGGGCCGACGCTTACCCACGGAGAAATGGCCTATGGGGCCGGCATCATAGCGGCCGAAACTTACGGGGCCGCCGAAATTGTGGACCCGCGGCCCTATGCCGTCGGCACCATACGGGAAACCTTTGACCGCTATCCCCATGTAAAGTCGGTGCTCCCCGCCATGGGATACGGAAAAGAACAGATCAGAGATCTGGAGGAAAGCATCAACAACACGGATTGCGGTTTGGTCCTCTTTGCCACCCCCATACAACTGACACGGGTTCTGAACATCAATAAACCGACCCTTCGTGTCCGCTATGACTACAGGGATTGCGGAACGCCCTTCCTGGAAGAGGTTCTCACGGGTCGTTTGGAAAAAGTGATGAGCACCCGAAATTCGAAATGAAACAAGGAGATCTTGCCATATGCAACAGGGTGCCGGAAAACCCGTACTCCTGGTGGCGCTCGGGGGTAACGCGCTGATCGAAAAAGGCCAGGTGGGGACCATGGAGGAGCAATTTGAAAACCTGAAACGCCCCATGGCACAAATCGCCGCGCTTTCCCAAACACACAGGATTATTCTGACCCACGGAAACGCTCCCCAAGTGGGCAACCTGCTGCTTCAACAGGAGTGCTGCAACGCCGTTCCCCATCTCCCCCTGGAGATTCTGGTCGCCCAGACCCAGGGACAGATGGGCTATATGCTTGAATCGACTCTGGATACCGCCATCATGGAATCGGGGCTGAAGTCCACACCCGGTCTGGTGAGTCTGATCAGTTATGTGGTGGTGGATGAAAATGATCCCGCATTTCAAAATCCCTCCAAACCCATCGGCCCCTCTTTTTCATCCCGAAAAGCATCCAACCTGCCCTACCCGACTCAAAAAACCGCCAAAGGGTACCGCCGTGTGGTGGCTTCACCTAAGCCCCTCACCGTCGTGGAAAAGCGCGAAATCAGAAAGCTCATCGACATGGACTTCCTCGTCATCTGCTGTGGCGGGGGCGGCATCCCGGTGGTCCGGGAAGGAAGACGCTTCTGCGGTGTGGACGCCGTGATTGACAAAGACCTGGCCAGCGCCAAACTGGCTGAGGAAGTGGGGGTCGACATCTTCGTGATAGCAACGGATGTGGACGGCGCCGCCCTCCATTATGGTGGGAACCATCAGAAATATCTCCGCGCCATGACCCTCACAGAAGCGCAACGATACCTGAAATCGGGGCATTTTCCGCCCGGTTCCATGGGGCCCAAGGTGGAAGCGGCCGTGGAATTTGTGCGGCACACGGGGAACCGGGCCGTCATTTCCAGCGTTCGGGCCATCAAAGACGCGGTTGAAAAAAAAGCAGGCACGGAGGTTGTCCCGCCCTAAGGAGCCCGCTTTCTCAACCCCCGTTCCACCGTAACGACAAAGTCCTGAACATTGGTAAGAATGGTGCGGGCCGAAAGCGACCCCCGGTTGGCCAGCTTGTTGACGGCGAATTCGGACATATCTACGATATAAAAGAAGACCGGACGCACCCGATTGTCTTCGGTCACATGATAACAGGGAACCATGTTACCGGTGGCAATGGCATGGAGTTGTGTGGCCAGGCCGATGACGGTCGTCGCCTGCCGTGCCAGGGCCCGCATTCGATCCTGCGCCGTGTACACATCGGCAATCACGCCTGGAAGCGGCCCATCATCCCGGATCGAACCGGCCAATACATAGGGAACATTTTTGTTGATCAGCGCCCTCATGACACCCGTGCTCACAGTCCCCTCAATAACCCCTTTTTCAATGGAACCGACCGCCCGAATGCGGTTTATGGCGTCCAGGTGATGATAGTGCCCCAGGGGCGCGGCCTGCTTTGAATAAACTTCCTGACCCAGGGCGGTTCCGAAAAGGGACGCCTCCACGTCATGCACGGCCAACGCATTTCCGGACAGCATGGCGTGTACATATCCCCGTCTCACGAGTAGGGCAAAGGCATTCCGGGCATCCCTGTCAAAGACGACGGCCGGCCCCAGAACCCAGAGGATGAACCCCTTCGTGCGCTCATGGTTCAGGAGATCATAGAGTTGATCATAGTCGATGGAAAAGGAAGTCTCCCGGGTGATCCGTGTTCGAAAGGCGAAGCCTTGGGCTTGCTCCGCTTCATGGCCAAAAGGATCGGAATTCACAAAAATCCCCTCAACGCCGTCTTCGGCTCTGCCGCAGGCCACCTGATCCCCCGGCTTCAGATGCCGAAATTCCCTGACCGCCAATGAACCGTCCTTTTCACGGATTACCACGCAATCCATGCGCGTTTCCCTGAGAAGCCGCCACTCCCTTTCCTCCACATGAAAATATTCAGGGTAGATGGATGTGGCGTGATAGTTTTCCGGGGCCACTCCCGCCTTTCCGACCCTTTTGAACACCGCTTCGGGGGCGGCATCAAAGGGGGGTTTTTTGAAGTCGGGATGGAGGTATGTCGGGAGTTTGAATGACATGGAACCAACCTCTTCTATACGCTCGCCCGCAGGATGTTGCGTTTGCTGATCTTTTTCATTGGAACCTCCTTCGGCATCAACATTTTGTTTTCCAAGACAAACAGTATGCAAATTCTCACGCTTCGTCAATGGCCAATAAACGAGATTCCACTGGGCGCGTAGTTGGTTATGTGTATTGCGCCCTAATATAAAAAACCCTTCAAAATTCTCGGAACCCTCAGCGCTCCCGGCACACCGAACCCTTCTGGAGGTCCCGTCCATCTTTCGCGGCCCGAAATTCCTGTCTTTACAAACGCATTTAACATTGTTATTTTTGCTTCCGATTGAAC
>JAJDOH010000239.1 GCA_022340265.1 Deltaproteobacteria bacterium
TGCGTCCAATATCATTTTATGCATTCTATTGCCGAAAACCACGCTAAGTCAAGGGGGGTTTTTTGGGGGTATCGGAAAAACAGTGAAATTTTTCTAAGGTTAGAAAAAACCATTGACAAAGAAAATTCCCTCATGCTAAAAATCCATCAAACGTTTGTTTGGTTTTTGTGATATGACAAAAAAGGCCGATAAGATAAAAGAAATCCATGGGGTTGCCACCCGCTTGTTTGCTCGGAAGGGGTACCACAACACCTCCATGCGGGAGATCGCCAGGGATCTGGGGATGAACCAGTCCTCCCTCTACCATTATTTTGCCGGCAAGGAAGAGATTCTCTACACCCTGATCAACGATGCCATGGACGATGCGCTGGGCACCCTGGAAGAAATTTGCAAATCCGATCTGTCTCCCCACGGAAAGCTGAATCAGGTTCTCAGTTTTTACACCAATTACTATGCCGGAGACCAGGACCGGCTTCGGTTGCTCGTAAACGAGCAGGGTAACCTTGGAAAGGAATATCGCCAGGTTCTGATCAGGAAGGAACGGCGCTATGTGCGTCTCATCCAATCTATTTTAAAGGATCTGGCCGATGAAGGGCGGATGAAAACGATTCCCCCTTCGGTCGCCACTTTCGCTTTTTTCGGCATGGTTCATTATACCATCAAATGGTACGACAAAAATGGGCCTGTAAAATCGGGTGAACTGGCGGATTATTTTCTGGAGATTTTCACGGAGGGGATTTTTATTTAGTTCTGTGGGAGCGGCGTCCCGCCGCGACATTCGCCTCAGATCGCGGCTGGAAGCCGCTCTCACAGGAAAGAAGTTTCATTTTCGATCAAACCGGTCAGCGCCCGGGGGCGTTGCGGATTTCCGAATACTTAAGGGTCGGCCAACCAGGACCATTATAAATGTAGCTTTTTGGGGAGAATTTCCTATGACTTCTTTTCCAACCCTTGCCGTTCACGGAAATAGCGGCATCACAGGGTATGTTTTCATGTGGATCATCGTGGTGGCAGCGCTTACGATATTTGCTTTCATTATTCGAAGCCGCGTCGATTTACTTCTGGCGAGCCAGGAAGATCCACGTTTTTCCAATCTGAAGCGCCGCTTCCGGGACGTGATTAATTACGGGTTTATTCAGAAACGCCAGCCGCGATATCTCTGGGCGGGTATCATTCACATCATGATTTTCTGGGGGTTCGTGGTCCTGGGATTGAGGTCTTTGGACCTGGTGACCGAAGGCCTCGGGCTTCCCATCTTCCGCCCGTTCATGCAGAGCCCCCTGGGCGCATTTTATAACTCCTTGAAAGATGTTTTCGAGTTGATTGTTCTCGTTGCCTGTGGTTGGGCCATCCTCAGACGGGCCATCGTCAAGCCCGAGCGTTACGAAGGGAGTCACAAGGCCGAGGCCTTTCTGGTGCTGGGACTCATCAGTTTCCTCATGGTAACGGACATGCTCTTTGAGGGGAGCGGCATGCTGCTCACAGGAGACATGCGCGGATGGCTTCCCGCGGCGTGGCTGGGAACGCTGTTTCTGCCGCAGCGCAGTCCTGAAGCGCTCTCGGTGATTCTCAGCGCCGCCTACTGGCTGCATATTCTGGCTTTTTTTCTGTTTCTCAATCTGCTCCCTCTTTTCAAACACTTTCACATCATCACGGCCATTCCCAATGTCTTTTTCAGAAAACTGAAGAAAGGTGAAATCAAGCCCGCCAGATACGGGGTGGATGATATTTTTGATCTGGAGAGCCTGGGGGTTGAAGAAATCGAGGATTTCACCTGGAAGCATATCCTGGATCTCTACAGCTGCACCGAATGCGGCCGCTGCACGGATAACTGCCCCGCCAATGCCATTGGAAGGCCGCTTTCCCCGAAACTGCTCACCATCAAACTGAGAGACCATGCCTACCGGAAATATCCGATTCTGCCGACTTTACACACCCGCAAAGAGAATGAAGCGTCCGCCAGCATGGTCGGCGGGATTATCGGACTGGATGAATTGTGGTCCTGCACCACCTGCGGTGCCTGCGAAGAGGAGTGCCCGGTGTTCATCGAGTATATCAACAAAATTATCGATATGCGGCGGCACGTCCTGGAAACATCTCAAAATCCCAACAGTTTTAACCAGATTCTCATGTATGTTGAAAAGACGGGAAATCCCTTTGGAAAACCGGCTGTGAAGCGGGCCGACTGGTTGAAGGAACAGGAAGTTGAAGGTGTGAAGATTCTCAAAGAAGGGGACCATGTGGATGTGCTGTACTATGTGGATGGATACGCCTCTTTCGATCCGCAGTCCCAGCAGATCGCAGCTTCCATTGCAAAGGGATTGAAACTTGCGGGCATGGACTTCGGCATTCTGGGAAAACTGGAAAAGGATACCGGCCACCAGGTGCGGCGCATGGGAGAGGAGGGACTTTTCCAGGTCCTGGTGGAGGAAAATACCGAAACCCTTAAAAGCGTTGATTTTAAATGGATTGTCACAACGGATCCCCATGCTTACAACGCCCTCAAGAATGACTACCCTGAACCTTACCGCGTGTTTCATTACACGCAGTTTTTTTTGTCCCTGGTGGAAACGGGGCACCTGCGGCCCAAGAAGGCGGTGGACCGGAAGGATCTATACACCTACCATGATCCCTGCTACCTGGGCCGTCACAACGGCATCTACGATGAACCCCGCCGGCTGCTCCAATCCATCCCGGACCTTCGGCTGGTGGAAATGGCACGCAACCGGGATCGCAGTTTTTGCTGCGGCGGTGGGGATGTCATGCTGTGGCACGAAATCGAGCAGGAAGAAATGCGGATGGCGGAAAAGCGCATTCAAATGGCCCTGGATACGGGGGCAACCGTATTGGTGACTGCATGCCCCTTCTGCCTTATCCATTTTGAGGACACCATTAAGACCGGGGGCCTTGAGGACAAAATCAGGGTGGTGGACTTAATGACCCTTTTCATGTCATCCCTGGAAAACCATGACCCATGACCCATGAGCCATCAGCCATGAGCCAACAAGGAGGTAAAAGAATGAACATCATTGTCTGCGTCAAACGGGTTCCCCTCACTCAGGAGGTGGATCTTGAAATTGACGGAAGCGGAAAGAAGATCAAGGAAGACGCGCTGGCATATGTCATCAACGACTGGGACAACTATGCCATCGAAGCGGCGGTTCAGCTCCAGGAAAATCTTGGTGGAGAAGTGACGGCCGTAACCATCGGAGTCGAAGATGATGAAGAGGTGCTCAGAAGAGCGCTGGCCATGGGGGCGGACCGGGCCGTTCGAATCGATCCCGGTGAGTTGGTGACCGACGGCTATCTCGACGCCACCATCCTTGCAAAGACCATCTCCGGCCTGGAGTATGATCTGATACTCACCGGGGTTCAGTCTGAGGATCGAAATACGGGTATGGTGGGGATCATGCTGGCGGAGCAGCTGGGGCTTGCCCATGCGGCCGTTACCAACGGCGTTGCGCCGGAGGAAAACGCCGCTACGGTTCATGTGGAACTGGAAGGGGGTATCGATGAAGTCTCCCGGATACAGCTGCCGGCGCTCTTGACGATTCAGACGGGCATCAACGAACCGAGGTACGTAAGCATCATGGGGATTCGAAAGGCGAAAAAGAAAGAACTCAAGGTGATGACCCTGGATGATCTTGGTTTTGGCGCCGAAGCGTTGATCCCACAGACGCAAATCGAAGAAGTGTTTCTGCCCCCTGAAACCGAAGGGGCTGAAATGATAGAAGGGGATGCGGCAACAGTTGCGGAAACCCTCATTCGCATCATGGGAGAAAAGGGGGTGGCGGTTTAAATGGGCGATATATTTGTGATAGCAGAACACCGAAATGGTGAAGTTCGCGAGATTACCTTTGAAATGCTGCAAAAAGCGGCCGAACTGGGCCAGGCGTTGGCCTGTGGTGTGACGGCCGTTTTGCTGGCAGGTTCCGGTGAAGCTTTTGCGGAAGCGTTGTCGAAAAGGGCCGACCGGGTACTGGTGTTTGAAGATGAAAGACTTAAGACCTACAACTCGGATCTTTATACGGGTATTTTGACGGATTTGCTGAAGGAACGGCAGCCTTTTCTCACCCTCATGGGGCATACCTCATGGGGCATGGACTATGCACCTGCCCTGGCCGTAAGGGCCGGGACCCCGCTGGTCACCGATGCCACCGATATTCTGCTGAAGGACGGGCATCCACAGGTGATACGGCAGATGTACAGCGGCAAACTGTTTTCCAGGGTTTCATTTGCGCCATCAAGAGGTTACATGATTACCGTGAGGTCGGGGGCATTTAAGGTGGATGAGGCGGTGGAACGGGCCGCTGAAGTGGTTTTCATGGATCTTCCACGGAATCTTCAACCGCCCAGGCGGGAGTTTCTTAAATTTGAGGACACGGCCTCCGGTGATGTGGACATTACCCAGGCGGATCTGCTGGTGTCGGTGGGACGCGGTGTCGGAGAAGCGGATAACATCTCCCTGGTGCGGGAACTGGCGGAACTGCTGGGCGGAACGCTCTCCTGTTCCAGACCCGTGGTGGACAAGAACTGGCTTCCCAAGTACCACCAGGTGGGCACTTCCGGCAAGAGCGTCAGACCCAAGGTTTATCTGGCACTGGGCATCAGCGGTGCCTTTCAGCACGTGGCGGGCATTACGGGTGCCGGCTGCGTGATCGCCGTTAACAAAGACAAAAAGGCACCCATTTTCAGGGTGGCGGATTATGGGATTGCCGATGATCTGTTCAATGTGGTTGAGGCGTTGACGAAAGTGGTTCGTGGGTGATGGGTCATGGCTCATAGCTGATGGCTGATGGGTTCGGTGTTGGGGCGTTTTTGTTTATTTGGAGGGATATATGGATTTTCGTTTGAGTGGGGAACAGAAGGATATTGTAGCGGCGGCAAAGGAATTCGCCACAGGTGAATTCCCGGATCGGGCACAGGAATTTGACCGGAACGAAAGCTTTGACCAGGATATCTGGCGAAAGGCGTGCGAGCTGGGATTTGTGGGCGTTTTCATTCCGGAAGAGTATGACGGTGCCGGTTACGGTTTTTTGGAGCACTGTTTAATCACCGAGGAATTCTGGGCCGTTGATCCAGGTATCGGACAGGCGGTTTTATCGTGCACCTTCGGTTCCGAAATACTGATGCTTTTCGGAACGGAAGCGCAGAAACAAACGGTACTGCCCAAACTGGTGGCCGGTGAGGCGCTTATGGCGACGGCCATTACGGAACCCAATGCGGGCAGCGATCCCACCGGTGCCGTCACCACGGCGGTTAAAGACGGTGACAGCTGGGTGATTAACGGCAGTAAGATCTTCGCCACAAACGGCAACCTGGCCGATTATATGATGATGTTCTGTCTGACGGATCCGGATAACCCGAAAAAACACCGTCGACACAGCTTTATCCTGGTGCCCACCCATTTGGAAGGGTATGAATCCACCAAGCTGTACGGTAAAATGGGGATACGGGCGTCGGATACGGCGGAATTGAGTCTGAAAGACCTTCGGGTCCCCGTGGAAAACCTGGTGGGGAAGGAAGGGGAGGGGTTTAATGAGCTGATGGCCTTTTTTAATCGCACCCGGCTTCATATCTGCGCTCAGGGTGTGGGTCTGGCCCGGGCCGCCCTGGAAGAATCGATTCGCCACACCAAAGGAAGGGAACAGTTCGGTGCGCCGCTGGCATCGTTTCAGAATACCCAGTTCAAGCTGGCTGAAATGGCCACCCGGACCCGAGCTTCACGGAACCTTTATTACGAAGCCGCCTGGGAGCTGGACCATGGAAATATCGATCATGCGCTGATTGCCATGGCCAAGTGGTATTCGGCGGAAAACGCGGTTCGCTGTGCGGATGCAGCGGTTCAGATGCACGGCGGGTACGGCTACATTGACGAATACAAGGTGCAGCGGCTCTATCGCGATGCCAAGATTCTTGAGATTTATGAAGGCAGCAAGGAAATGGAAAAGACCATTATCGCCGGAACGCTGGTGCGGTAACCTCCATTAAACGGAAATAGAACTTTATTTATGTGAGAGCGGCTTCCAGCCGCGATCTGAGGCGATGTCGCGGCGGGACGCCGCTCTCACAGGGCGGGACGCCGCTCCCACAGAAGTTAATACAGGCGGAGTTTCATATCTTTACTGGAACTTCTTTAAGAACAGGCTGGTGTTAACCCCGCCGAAGGCGAAGTTCTGAATGGATGCGATGTTGATGGGGGTTTCGCGTAATTTTTGATTGTGGCGTATCATGGCGCATCTTGGGTCAATTTCGTCCAGGTTCAGGGTGGGCGCGATGAATCCCTTCTCCATCATATACAGTGTGATGATGGTTTCAATGACGCCGCAGGACCCCATGGTGTGCCCCATGTAACTTTTGAGCCCCGTGACCAACGGACCCTTTCCATAAACACTGCCGATGGCCATGGATTCGGCCACATCCCCCATTTTGGTCGCCGTGGCGTGGGCGCTCACAAAATCAACATCTTCCGGCTTCAGCCCGGCATTTTGAAGCCCCTGAACAATGGTTGCTTTGATGCCGTTCATGTTGGGCAGGATCAAATCCCCGCCGTTGTTGCCGCACCAGAACCCGACGACCTCTCCCAGTATGTTGGCGCCGCGTTTTTTGGCGGATTCGTACGCTTCCAGCAGAACGGCCCCGGCCCCTTCCCCCACCACCAGACCATCACGCCGGGTGTCAAAGGGGCGCGGTGTGAGATGGGGTGTTTCATTGTATTCCGTTGAACATGCCAGCAGGTTATCAAAAACCGCCACGGTGGTGGTATCGTATTCGTCGGCGCCGCCGCACACCATGGCATCCTGCAGACCGTATTTGACGGCTTCATAGCCGAATCCGATGGATTGGCTGCTGGTGGTGCAGGCAGTGGAAGAGGAGATGACCCGGCCGGTAATTTCAAACATTTTGGTAATATTAACGGCTGTGGTGTGCACCATGCTCTTGAGGTAATCAACCGCGCCGATGGCGGAGAATCTTTCGTCGGACCCGCTGAAAAAATGCTCGTAAATCTGCCTCTGCACGGTGGGACTGCCGTGGGTGGATCCGAATGCCACTCCAAGTCTGCCGGAAGAAATAAAGTTCTGTTTCAATCCGGCGGCTTCCAGCACCTCTTTTACCACCTGGCAGGCGTAATAGGCCACCGGCCCCATGGTTTTCCGGTATTTTCTTTTAAAATCAAAATCGATGGGGTAACCGACGGTTCCGAATACCTGAGATTCCACGCGGTCGGTCAGAAGATCATCCTTCTTAATCTTTTGAACCCCTGATTTTCCGTTGATCAGGCTGTCCACCAAAGCGTCTTTGCCATGGCCGATGGGTGTGATGGCCGAAGCGGCCGTGATAACGACTCTTCTTTCCATGATGCTCCCGTGCCCTACATTAAAGATCTTTTTTGAGCAAGGGACACCACATAGTCGCAGATCTGGTTAACGGTGCGGATCTCCATGGAGTCCTTTTTTTCCTGGCGGGTTAATTCCGAACCCAGCATTTTTTCAATTTCACCCAGCAGTTCAAGGGCGTCAATGCTGTCAAAGTCGTGTTCTTCGGTCAGGTTGTCATCCACCCCCGGATGAATGATTTCAAATTCCGTTTCAAAGATTTTGAGTATGTTGGTTTTTATATCATCGCGATTCATATGGGGTCTCTCTATTTTTGAGGCCAATGGTATTGGATTGACTGTACGGTGTCAATTGCCTTTTTTCCCCAGAAAGGGCTCAAAATGATACCACTGGAAAGGGTGCTGCCGGATATTTCGCGCCAGATGGTCGGCGTATTCCTGGGCTGTTTCGGCAATGGCCCGGCGTCTTTGAGCACGCGAATCACATTTCATGTGGATGGGTTCACTGATGGAAACGTGATAATGCCCCCTGCCGGTACGCCAGGCAAAAAAAACATACACGGGGACCTTTGAAAGGAGGGCAAGCAGGTAGGGGGTTTCGGGAAGAACTGCTTCGTGTCCCAGAAAAGAGATGCGCACGTTGCGCTGATCTTTTCTAAAGAGCACATCCCCCGCCATGGATACCATGCCGCCGTTCTTGAGCTGTTGTACCCCTTCCACGATGTCAAAGGGGGAGCCACCTTCCTCGTCAACGGCAATCACTTTGATGCCGGCATTGATCAGATCGTTCTTTTGGAGCCTTTCGATCTGCTCTTTCTGCTTTTTCCCCATATAGAGCAATAGATCGATTCCCGGCAGTTCTTTCGTCAAATGGTGCGCGGCCGCCTCCCAGTTCCCTGCGTGAGACATGATCATGACCCCCCCGGTCCTGTTTGATACGGCGCGCTCAAGATGTTCCATTCCCGTGGAAGAGAAAACGGCGGTGTTTTCCGTGCCTGAAATGAGGGCTCTTTCAAGAAACACTTGGGTGAAATCGTGAAATTGTCTCCAGGTACACCAGAGATGATGGATAAACGCCCGATCGGGGAACAAAGCCCCGTAGAAGTTGATTCCCGTGTTGCGGCGATGGGGACGGAAAAGAAAATAACCGGTGGCGACAAACCAGGCGAAAAGCTTGAAAAACCATTGGCCAAAGGCTTTCGCTCCGGCGATCAGCGTTTTATAGAACCATCCTTTCATGATGAATCAAAATCCAAGAAGTTTACGAATTTCTTCAGGGATTTCATACATCATTTCCATTTGCGGGTACAACACGGCAACCTGTTCACTTCTTCCTTTTGCGCAAATCTCCCTTTGCCCTTTCCGTCTGATTTCAAAATCCATGACGATCTTGACCCTGGCTTCCAGCACTGTGACTTTGCATTTCAGTTCATCGCGGTTTCGAAGGGCGATGATGTGTTTGGTGGCGGTCTTGATGATGGGAAAAAGGTAACCTGTTTTTTCAAAATACGCTTGAAGATCAATGCCGCACTGGTCGAGCAGGGCAAATCGGGCCACATCAAAATATTTCATCAGGTTTCCATGCCAGACAATGTTCATGGGATCCAGATCGTGAAAGGGCACTTTGATTGCCACTTCGCAGGTTTTTCGACTTTCCATAATGCTTGTCCACAAATGGCTGATTCGCCGATTTTTTGCGTCAGGCTCAACCTATTTTGCACCTTATCCCTTGTCAAGAATTTATTGACGGGATTCTGAGGGACTGATACAATCGGCGTCAAAATAAATTTAGTATTGACAGCATGTTGCACCTTAACGAGAAGGTCAAAATGAGTTGTTAGCTGTCAGCAACGCGGCCGGTCGCTGACCGGTTTGAACGAAAATGAAACTTCTTTCTTGTGAGAGCGGCTTCCAGCCGCGATCTGAGTCGAATTTCGCGGCGGGACGCCGCTCCCACAG
>JAJDOH010000311.1 GCA_022340265.1 Deltaproteobacteria bacterium
TCACCAAACGGGCATCCACCACGGTTTCAACGGATATCCAGTCGGAGTTGTGAAGGCCTGCAATGGTGGGCGCATTCAGACTTGGCAGAATGTCGACTACCTCTTCCAGGTTTCTATTGCGAACATTCATTTTGAGCGCCACCATGTTTTCCGCCCGCAGGGCGCCTTTCAGAAGCAGGATAATCTGTGATATCTTGTGTTTTTTCCACTCATCCTGATAGGCATCCCGGTTGGCGATTAACTGGGTATTGGTCTCCATGAGTTCATGAATGATTTTAAGCCCGTGGGCCCGAATGGTGCTCCCCGTCTCGGTGACTTCAACAATGGCATCCGCCAGCCCCGACACGACTTTGGCCTCAGTGGCTCCCCATGAAAAGGAGACCTTGACGTCAATGTTTTTTTCCTGGAAGAATTTTCGTGTAAAATTGACAAGTTCCGTGGAAATTTTCTTCCCCTGCAGATCTTCGAGGGTCTTGATATTCGAACCGGCCGGTACTGCCAGCACCCATCTTGCGGGATTCTGGCTGACTTTGGAGTACACTAGGTCATCCACCGTTATGACATCGGATTCATTTTCTTCGATCCAGTCCCTCCCGGTCAATCCCGCATCCAGGGTGCCGTTCTCCACATATTGGGACATTTCCTGTGCCCGGCAGATGGCGCATTCAATTTCGGGATCGTTTATGTCGGGAAAATAGCTTCGGCTGCTGACATTAATTTTCCAGCCGGATTTTTCAAACAGACCAATGGTTGCTTTCTGAAGGCTTCCCTTGGGAATGCCGAATTTCAGTGTTTTCATTTTTTGTATACCTTTTTTGGGTCAAATACTTTTTCGCCGATGATGCTGATGCTGCCGTCAGCGGCTATTTTTTTGTGGAAACAGGTCTCAAAGCCGGTATGACAGGCGGCACCGCCAATCTGTTCCACGCAATATAAAACGGCATCGTCATCACAATCCGCAAACACTTCCTTGACGCGCTGCACATGCCCGGACGTGCCCCCTTTATGCCAGATCTCCTGCCTGGAACGGCTCCAGTAATGGGCTTCTCCGGTTTCAAGGGTCTTTTCCCACGCGGCCTCGTTGATGTAGGCCAGCATCAATACTTTTCCAGAGGCTGCGTCCTGGCAAATAGCCGGCAGCAGCCCGCTTCCTTTTGAGAAATCAAGGTTGATTTTATTTCCATTAATCTCGGGCATTTGCTGATACCTTTCTTAAATAAACATTACTAGCCTATCAATAACATTATAAAAATTGAATATTATATTTTACGGGCGATTCGTTCCAATGCCCCTTCGGCGCATTGAACGGTTTCTTTGATCATTTCTTCCGTGTGGGCCATGGAGAGAAATGTAGTTTCAAAGGGAGATGGCGCCAGGTATACGCCGCATTCCAGCATCTCCTGAAAATACTGCCTGAAAATGTTCGCGTCGCTTTTCCGGGCGGAAGCAAAATCGGTGACCGTATCCTGTGTGAAGAAGAGGCACCCCATGGATCCAATCCGGTTGACGGTTGCCGGTATCCCCGCGTTTTGAGCCGCTTTTTCAAGACCCGCAAAAAGCGTTTCACATTTCCGGTCGAGATCATCAAAGGGATTTTCCCGTTTCAGGATGTTGAGGGTTGCCAGACCCGCGGCCATGGCCAGAGGGTTGCCGGAAAGGGTTCCAGCCTGGTAAACATCTCCGTCCGGGGCGATACGCCCCATGATGTCGGCCCTGCCGCCGTAGGCACCGACCGGAAGTCCCCCGCCGATGATTTTACCAAAACAGGTGAGGTCAGGGGTGATACCCAGGATTTCCTGTGCACCGCCAAGGGCCAGCCTGAAACCGGTGATCACTTCATCAAAAATAAGGATCGCTCCGTGGCTGCCCGTAATCTCTCTGATTCCTTCCAGAAAAGATTTATCCGGAATGACGACTCCCATGTTTCCCGGAACAGCCTCCAGTATGACACAGGCGATTTCGGAACCGAATCGCTCAAAGGCTTTTTCCACGGCCTCCCGGTTGTTATAGGGCAAAGAGATGGTATGCGTGGCGATGTCCGCCGGGACACCGGGACTTCCGGGAATTCCCAGGGTGGCCAAGCCGGAGCCGGCCGATACCAGCAGGCTGTCCGCATGACCATGGTAGCA
Source organism: Deltaproteobacteria bacterium (assembly GCA_022340265.1). Taxonomy (GTDB): domain Bacteria; phylum Desulfobacterota; class DSM-4660; order Desulfatiglandales; family Desulfatiglandaceae; genus NaphS2. The sequence continues at coordinate 2,130 of JAJDOH010000311.1, forward strand.
GCCGTCAAATTTTATGATCTTATCGCGACCGGTAAAGCCTCTTGCCAGTCGAATGGCGCTCATGGTGGCTTCCGTACCCGAATTGACCATCCGGACCATCTCAACGGAGGGAACCATTTGCACAATGGCTTCGGCCATGGTCACTTCAATTTCCGTCGGTGCGCCATAGCTGGTGCCCTTATTGGCGCTCTCAATAACTGCCGCCACAACTTCCGGATGGGCATGACCGAGGATCATGGGGCCCCACGAGGCCACATAATCGATATATTCATTACCGTCGGCGTCTTGAATCATGGCGCCTTTGGCAGAAGCAATAAAGGGCGGATCCATTCCCACGGACTTTCCAGCCCGTACGGGACTGTTGACGCCGCCGGGTATGATTTTCCTTGCCTTTTCAAACAGGCTTTTGGATTTCTCTCTCATGTAAAGTACTCCATGCTGGTCTTCTTAAATTCTTTTTCGCTGAATAAAACAGCGTAGTCCGTAAGGCCTGTGGCGGATGACATCCGCCGGGCAATCTCTCGGCATTCATCACGACTTCCGCCATGAACCATGGCATACAGGTTATAGGGCCAGTCCCCTTTTGGAGCCCTGTGATAGCAGTGGGAAACCTCTTTGAAACGGGCCAGCTTTTTTCCCATTTCACTGATGGCATTTTCGGGAGATTTCCAGGCAATCATGGCGTTTGCCTTGAATCCGGCCTCCTGGTGGCGCAGGGTGGCGCCGAACCGCCTGATAACGCCCTTATCCTTAAGACGTCTGACCCTCTCAACGAACACCTCTTCCGAAATCCCGATCTTTTCAGCCAACAGTGCAAAGGGCCTGGGATGTACAGGCAAATCCCTCTGGATCTGACTGATGATTTTTTTATCTATTTCTTCTATCATTATTAAGATACCCAACGGGCGAAGTAAATCCTGATTTTGTTTTGTACACTTACGGCTTTAATCCCTATGTATTCGTTCCGGAAAAACGATTTTAGTTGGAATAACGAATATGGGGTTTCTTGTCAAGGAACATATCTTACCAACACGTCTGTTATGCACGAGATATCCGGCGTGTGAAACCTGTATCGTAAAAGGGGCTTTGTTCGAGACAAAAGGCTTCAGATGGCGACATTTACGAAGGTTGGCTGTAAAATGCCGATCAAATCGTCGGCGGAGATTTCCACCAGCAGGCCCCGGTCTCCCACGTTGATGTAAACCCGTGAAAGGTCCTTGATCGATGCTTCCATATAAACCGGAAGGGGCTTTTTAAGGCCGAAAGGGGACGTGCCGCCCACCAGATAGCCGGTGTGTTTTTGGGCGGTTTTGGGATCGCAGGACCCGATGGTTATGAAAAAATCGTTGCCATGCTTTCCACGGCCCTTGAGATCTCCCTGAAAACCGGGACCTTGATTTCGCGGGCTTCTTTCTCAAAACGGAGGGAATCCCTCTCGTTACCGATCAACCAGAGAAAAATCGGTTTGCCCGCTTTCTGGGCCGTTTCAATAACGGGTTTAAGTTTTAGCTGCCAGATAAGGCCCCCCGCAAAGGCGTGCAAAAAGACAGCATCCACTCCCGGATCGGCACACACGGCGTGGATGGTCTGCTCGTACGCTTTGTCAAGACCAACACGTTCGATGGCCGGCCACAGATCCACGGGGTTGTTTGCAGGCATCCATTCCGGAAAAACAGATTCAAGGGATTTCAAGGTATTTGATGAAAGGTCTGCCAGGACGAGACCATGGCGATCCAGCAAATCAGTGGAGACAATGCCTGCGCCGCCGCTGAAAGTGACAATGGCGATTCTTCCGGGACATCGCATGCCTTTCTTTGGATACAGGGAAAGTGTACGGGAAAAATCCATCATCTGTTTGAAATCATTGGCCTGAATCACACCCGCCTGATCCATGGCACCTCTGACGATAGCGCTGTTGCCCGCCATGCTCGCCGTGTGACTCATGGCGGCACGGGAACCCTCCTTACTTTTTCCACCCTGAAGAAGAACGATCGGTTTTTTGGCACTCTTGCAGATTTCAAAAAACCGTCTTCCTTCTGCCATGGACTCCAGATAAAGGCCCACTACGGATGTATCCGGGTCCGTCAAGAGATATTCCAGAATGTCGCATTCATTGACATCCACTTTATTGCCGATGGAGCATACCTTGCTGATGCCCAGCTTGTCCCGCGTCATTGTATCGATGAGAAAGCCCGCTGAAAGCATACCGCTTTGTACAATAAGGGAGATGTCCCCCGGCAACAGTCCTTCATCCCAGATACTGGGGGAAATAAACGAAAACACCCTTTTGTGGACAGCGTCTACCAGACCCATGCAGTTGGGGCCCCAGATGCGAATGCCGGTTCGTCGGGATATTTCGGTCAGTTGATCCTGCAGTTTCCGGCCTTTTTCCCCGGTTTCCGAAAAGCCGGCAGATTGAATGATGACACCGGGCAACCCGCGTGCTACACATGCCTGAACCACATCCGGCGTTACGGGTGCGGGCACAAAGAGGATGGCCATATCCAGGGGATCCGGCACTTGACTGATGTCGACAAAACAGGGAAGACCTTCGATTTCCGAATAGTGGGGATTCACCGGGTATATGTTTCCGGAAAAGCCGTGCTGGAGGTTTTTCAATATGGAAAAACCGCCCCTTATCTCATTGACAGTGGCACCGAGCACGGCAATGCCTTTGGGGTTAAAAAAAAAATCCATTCAAAGGGACTCCTTGACACTTACTTGGGTTTGACACAGCAAAAGGACCATCGATTTCCGACTCCCCCAAGCATCTGGACCCATCCCGTGAAACGATCCTGACGGGCGCCTTCGACCACTTTCGGGCTGTAAAGGGGAATCCAGGGCAGATCATTCATGATGATATCCTGCATTTTCCAGATGAGCTGCCGCCGTTTGTTTACATTCAGGGCATCGGCGCTGGCGTCGGCAATCCGGTCAAACTGAAGGTTGCCGTAACCGCTGGTGTTCCAGCCGTTGGGCTTATTGTTTTTGGATATGAAAAAATTGCGTAAATAATCGGGATCCAAGGAAAGGTTTCCATAGCCAAGTACAACGCAGTCGAAATCGTGCTCCGCCTTGACCTTTTTAATGATATGTTTAAGGGCTAAACTATTTGTAACCACGGGTATCCCCAGCATTTTAAGCCACTGTTGAATCATATTCCCCACCGTGGCCCGTCTCGGGTCATATTCGGCTGGAGGTGTTAAAATGGTAAAGGTTTGCATGGGGGTTCCATCGGGGTAGCGGATGCCCTGTCCCTTCACCACTTCCCCTTCTGGACTGACGGGCGGAAGTTCCCACGTGTAGCCCGAATCACGCAACAGCTTGTAAGCTTTGCGAATCCTTTCCTCCCGTGAAAGTGTCTCTCCGTAAGTGGGCACGTTGGGATCATACCAGAAGGCATTACCCGACGGAATGATGGAGTCGGAAAGAGCGGCATACCCCTGTATGATCCGTTTTATAATAAATGGCTTATCGATGGAAAGCGCAATGGCCTTCCGAAAATATATGTTGTCGAACGGTTTTTTTCTCACATTAAATCCCATATAGTAGAGGGCACTTTTTGGGTTGACGAAAACCGTTATGTCTTTATGGGAATCCAGGTCATGGATGTAATTTTCTTCCAACCCCCACCAGTACATGTCGATGCTGCCTGTAAAGAGGCCCAGGACTGCGATATCCGTATTGCCCATCAATCTGAACCGAATGCCGTCGACATAAGGCCCCAGCTTGAAGCCTGAAACCTCTTTTCCCGTACCGAAAAACCGGGGGTTTCTTTCAAGTA
>JAJDOH010000043.1 GCA_022340265.1 Deltaproteobacteria bacterium
CGCGGAAAAAACCGATTGTCGCCTATTCTTTTCACCGTCAGGATGCCCATGCGATGGGCGAAACGATCAGACGGGGCGTGCCTGTTTTTCAGGGGGCGGACAGGGCGGCCCGGGCCATCGCCGCATCGGTGGCATATGCCCGGGTGCGGGATAGGGACTCATGAAACCGTTTGAATAGCAAAAGGTGTTAAATGGAAAAATCCATTAAAATTGAAGACCTGATGGGGGAAAGCGGCGTAAAATTCGGAACCAGCGGCGCCCGCGGTCTGGCAACTGAGATGACGGATGAACTCTGTTATGCGGTTACGGCGGCCTTTATCCAGTATCTGGAGCGCACGGGTGAATTAGAGGGAAACGGCGCCTTGGCCGTGGGGGGTGATTTGCGCCCCAGCACGGGCCGTATCATGGGGGCGGCGGCCCAAGCCGTTTCGGATCGGGGATATACCCCCGTCTATTGTGGCCGACTCCCATCTCCGGCCCTGGCCTATTATGGGCTGGCTTCCCAAATGCCGACTATCATGGTGACCGGGAGCCACATTCCGGACGATCGAAACGGCATCAAATACACCCGGAAAAAAGGGGAAATCCTCAAGTCGGATGAAGCGGGTATCAAGCTTGAGACAGTGGCTGTGCCTGATGGACTTTTTGATGCCCAAGGCATGCTCACAGCCAGTCCGCCGCCCCTGGAAGCGATTTCTGAGGCGGTGAAAATGTATGTGGACAGGTATCTTGATTTCTTTTCCGGAAACTGTTTGAAGGGAAAAAAAATCGGTGTTTATCAGCATTCCGCAGTGGGACGGTATCTGATGGTGAAGATTTTTTCGGGTCTCGGGGCTGAGGTTACACCCATTGGTTTTTCGAAAGTTTTTGTGCCGGTGGACACCGAGGCCATACGACCGGAAGACGTGACCGCCGCCGAGCAATGGGTCGGAAAATACGGTTTTGACGCCATCGTTTCAACGGACGGGGACAGTGACCGGCCGCTGATCAGCGATGAAAGGGGAAAATGGCTGCGGGGAGATGTGGCGGGGATCCTGGTGGCAGTCTACCTGGGTGCCGATGCTGTGGTGGCGCCTGTTTCCTGCAATACGGCCCTTGAAAAATGCGGCTGGTTTGATTCGGTTTATCGCACGCGAATCGGATCGCCTTATGTTATCGAAGGAATGGAGAATGCGTTGAAAGCGGGCAGTCAACGGGTGGTGGGGTATGAGGCCAACGGGGGTTTTCTGACGGCCTCGAACATTTCCATTGGAGGCAAAACGCTGCGGGCACTACCCACCCGTGATGCATTAATTGTACACTTGGCCATATTGTTGCTTTCCGTTAAAAAAGGAAAGAGTATCAGTGAGCTGATGTCGGATTTGCCGCAGCGTTTTACCTACAGCAACCGTCTGAAGGACTTTCCCACAGCGAAGAGCCTGCAAGCCATTAAAAAACTCCGGAGCGGTGATGCGCAAAAAGACCGAAGGGCCATTGAAGCGGAATTTGGTTCCCATTTTGGCCGGGTCAGTGCCATCGATACCACCGACGGCCTGCGTATGACGTTCCAAAATAATGAGGTGGTTCATTTGAGACCATCCGGTAACGCCCCTGAATTTCGGTGTTACAACGAAGCAGATACGACGGAAAGGGCATTGAAAATGAACGAAATCTGCTTGGAGATCATGTCTCAGTGGCGGTAGCGGGGCCTAATCTTTCCAGCCGTGAAGGCCGATGAGATTTACAAAACGGCAGCCTCCAAGATTTTCCTGAAGGTATTTTCCATTCTTTTTCGTGATGCGCATAAGGTCCTGACTGCTTCTATCGCCAATGGGGATGAGCAGCCTTCCCCCTTCGGCCAGTTGATCCAGGAGCGGTTCGGGGATGCTGGGAGCGCCTGCCGTCACCATGATGGCGTCATAAGGGGCGTGCTCCTGCCAGCCCAGCGTGCCGTCGTAGGCTTTGAAAAGCACATTGTTACATTCCAGCTCCGCAAGAAGGGTGCGGGCCTTGACCATAAGGACGCGAATACGCTCAACCGTGTAAACCTTCTCGGCCAGTTGCGCCAGGATCGCCGTCTGATATCCGCTGCCCGTACCGATTTCAAGCACTTTTTCATCCCCTGTGAGCGCAAGGGCTTCCGTCATAAGGGCGACCATGTAAGGTTGCGAGATGGTCTGTTTATGGCCGATGGGCAGGGGATGATCGTTATAGGCTTCTCCTGCGAGGGCTTCGTCCACAAACCGGTCTCTGGGGATTTTTCCCATGGCATCCAATACCCGTTGGTCCTCGATGCCGCGTGGAATCAATTGGCCTCTGACCATTTTTTCTCTGGCCAGACGATAATCAGGTTTAAGGTTCATGGGTATTCACTCCGATGCCGGTATCACACTGAATCCAAAATGTTAGCATAGATTGAATTCCCTTGTAAATTGCTTTTGACGGTAAAGCCGAACAGCTTGTTGACAACCCCCTTTTTTGATGATACTTTCCAACTCTTTCCACAGGCCGGTGTATGAATGATCTATGAGAAAAAGTGAGGAATTCCATGAACTTTCAAGAACTGATAGCAACCCTGCAGCAATACTGGGCCGATTACGGGTGCCTTATCCAGCAGCCTTACGACCTGGAAGTGGGCGCAGGGACCTTTAACCCCGCAACGCTTTTGCGGGTGCTCGGGCCCGAACCGTGGTCCGTTGCTTATGTAGAGCCTTCACGCAGGCCGACGGACGGCCGCTACGGGGAAAACCCCAACCGTCTGGGACACTACTACCAGTACCAGGTGATTATCAAACCTTCTCCCATTGATATTCAGGAGGTCTACCTGGGCAGTCTCAAATCGCTGGGGATTGATCCACTTGAGCACGATATCCGTTTTGTGGAGGATGACTGGGAATCGCCGACCCTGGGAGCGTCGGGTCTGGGGTGGGAGGTCTGGCTCGACGGTATGGAGATTACACAATTTACGTATTTTCAACAGGCCGGCAGTATTCGACTGGACCCCATTAGTGTGGAAGTGACCTACGGTCTTGAAAGAATCGCCATGTATATGCAGGAAAAGGAAAGCGTTTACGATCTCATGTGGAATGATCACCTGACCTATGGGGATGTCCATCAGAAAGGTGAATGGGAACTTTCCGTTTACAATTTTGAAATGGCCGATGTGGAGATGCTGCTGGATATGTTTCATAAGTATGAACAGGAAGGGCTAAGGGTGGGGGCTGCCGGTCTGGTGCTGCCGGCCTATGATTACTGCCTCAAGTGTTCCCACACGTTCAATCTGTTGGACGCCCGGGGAGCCATCAGCGTGACGGAACGGACACGGTATATCGATCGCATCAGGCATCTGGCGCGCCTCAGTTCAAAAAACTATCTCGCGCAGCGCGAGGAGATGGGATATCCCCTTAACAATCGATAAGAATGGATGACGACTATGACGGCAGAATTGCTTTTGGAGATCGGGACCGAGGAAATTCCAGCGGGGTATCTGGAAAACGGTTTGGAAGAATTGAAGAGGCTGGCTGGGGATTGCCTCAGGGAAAATCGAATTGACCTCACCGGCGGTCTGGATGTCTACGGCACGCCAAGACGCCTGGTCTTGATAGCTCGGGGTGTTTCAAAAAAACAGCAGGACTTAACCCAGGAAGTGACGGGTCCGCCCAAAAAGGTTGCCTACGACAAGAATGGCGCGCCCACCAAAGCGGCGGCGGGTTTTGCAAAGAAACAGGGGGTATCCGTCCATGAACTGCAAACCATTGAAACCTCCAAAGGCGAATATCTGTATGTGAAGCAGGAGATTCCCGGACGACCGACCCTCGAAATCCTGTCAGAGCGTTTGCCCGGTATCATCGGAGAGATTCCCTGGCCCAAATCCATGCGATGGGGAGAGGTTGGCTTTCCCTTTGTACGTCCCGTGCACTGGATTCTCTGCCTTTTTGACGGCCAGATGGTCTCCTTTGAAGCGGCGGGCGTTCAAAGCGGCAACAACACCTTCGGGCATCGGTTCATGGCCCCGGAGGGGGTGAATGTCTCAACTATCGACGATTACCAGAAGGCCATGGAGAATGCCTTTGTGGTGCTTGATCCCCATGAACGTCAGCAGGTTGTATTGAAAGTGGCAAGGGATGCGGCAGCAAACGTCGGAGGCGTTCCGGCGGATGACCCGGAACTGGTTCAGACTGTCGCCAATCTAACCGAATATCCAACGGCGGTCTGCGGCAGTTTTGAAAATGCCTTTCTGGATCTGCCGGATGCGGTTTTGATCACCGCCATGCGGGAGCACCAGAAATACTTCGCGGTATATGACGATCAGGGATCCCTCATGCCCAATTTCGTGGCAATCAACAATACGATGACCCGGGATGAATCAGTGGTGTGCCGAGGGCATGAACGGGTTCTCAGGGCCAGGCTTTCAGATGCAAATTTTTTCCTGAAAGAGGATCGTAAGCGACCGCTTTTGGAACGTCTAGAGGATCTGAAACAGGTGATTTATCAGGCGCAGCTGGGTACATCCTATGCCAAAGTAATGCGGATCGAAGCCCTTACGGCGTATATTGCAGCTCAGGTGATTCCCAAACAGATTGATCGCGCAAGGCTGGCCGCACGTCTGGCCAAATGCGATCTGGTGACCCATATGGTTATCGAGTTTCCATCCCTTCAGGGGGCTGTGGGAAAAGCTTATGCAGAACTGGAGGGGTATGACGAAGAGATCAGTTCCGGAATTTATGATCATTATCTTCCCCTGAAGGCAGGGGGTGCGCTTCCGCAAACTCAGATTGGGGCTGTTGTGGGAATGGCGGATCGTTTGGACACCATCGCCGGGTGTTTTGCGGTGGGTCTCGAACCCACGGGAAAGGCTGACCCGTTTGCCCTTCGAAGACATGCCCTGGCCATCATCCGGATTATTGAAGATACCGGCTGGGATCTTTCCTTTAAAGCGCTTGTGGAAAAAGCCCTGTCACTTTTGGCGGAAGACATCACGTTTGATTTTGATGATACCTTTGGGCGGTTAACGGCGTTTATTCGGGAACGCTATAAGAACATGATGCTACGATCCGATTACGCGTCGGATCTTGTGGAAGCGGCCATTTGCGGTGAATTCGACCGCATCCTGAGCCTTAGACCGAAAATGGAGCAGCTCACGGATTTTGCCCTGTCGTCTGAAGAATTTACACCCCTGGCACTTACCTTTAAACGGGTGAACAATATCATCAAGAACCAGGGCCGGATGTTTTCGGTTGATCCGGCGCTTTTTAAAGAAGATGCCGAAAAGGATTTGTGGAAAACGTATCAGTCCCTCAAGGATGATGTCGAAAAATGTATCGGAAAAAGTGATTTCCTGGATGCACTGGGGATGATGACCCGCCTCAGGACCCCTGTGGATCAGTTGTTTGATCATGTGGAAATCCTGACGGATAATGAAGCTCTCAGAGAAAACCGGGTGGGTCTGTTACAGCTGATTTCAAGTTTTGTGCTGACAATCGCCGATTTTTCCAAATTTTCAATTTGAACCATTTTTCTTCAATATCAGAATATACAACTCGCCTTCATGTTTCAAATGCCCCGCTGCCACTTCAGCGTAGGGGCCGCTTCCCCAGAAAATATCTGCTCGTCCCGGTCCTTTGATGGCGCCCCCGGTGTCCTGGTTTACGACAAAGCGGGAAAACTTTTTCCACGCGGTGATGCCTCCTTCAGCATTCAGGACCGGTTTTTGGCATGAGATAAAGCCTAACGCCCCTTTGGGAAACCGTTTTGAATCGAGCGCAATGGATCTTCCTGGGGTCAGGGGAACGCCGATATTGCCTACGGGTCCGGTTTCAAGGGGTCTGAAAAATATGTAGGAATGGTTATAATTTAAAATTTCCTGGACGGCCTCGGGATGTTCCGAGAGGTATCGCCGGATGGCCTGCATGGACATTTCCTCCTTTGTGATCAGCCCTCTGTCCAGCATGTAACGGCCAATGCTGCGATAGGTGTGGCCATTGGAAGTGCTGTAACCCACGTGCAGTTGACCACCTTCTTTCAGTTGCAGCCGGCCTGACCCTTGAATGTGGAGGAAGGCCACATCTATGGGGCTTTTGAGCCAGGCCAGCTCAAGGTCTCTTCCGCTGAGCGCCCCAGACGCTATTTCTTTTCTGGAATAGTAGGGTACAAACCGTTTCCCCTCAATCCTGCCGGCGATTTTCCGGCCTTTTAAGTCCCCCCTGAAAAGGGAAAGATCCGCCGTAATCAGATCTTGAGGCCTTCCGTAAAGGGGGAATCTGAAAGTTTTATCGGGTGTCAGGCTGGCTTGGTAAAGGGGTTCAAAATATCCGGTAAAGAGAACTTTTTCGTTTCCATTTTTCCCTGTGGCGCGGTAAATAGAAAAATTTTCTCTGATGGCCTTCTCCAAACGCTCAAGATTCGGTTTTTGCCGGATCAGATCAAGGAATACCTCCTGGCTTTCCTGTATCTGGCGGCAGGTAAATGTGCATGGGCCGTAATGGAAGAGGCTTTCAGGCGGCAGTTTACGCAAATAGCCCTGGTTCTTTTCAAGGGCTGATATTAATGATTCCCAGTCCATGTCATCGTTGAATTCGGGATAAAAATAGTTCACCGGTTCGAGGCTCTCTTCGTATATCCGGTTATCCTTTTTGATTGTGGGATGACAGGCAAACAACAGGGATATGAGAAAGGTCAGAAAGAAAAATTTGAGATTGAACGGATTTCGACGATTCATAATTCCCTCATAAAGGTTATGATCTGGTTTTTCATATTACAGATGCGCTCTTTTTTCAAGAATGGATCGCATCAAGCACTTTTTTCCGACCCGAGCTGAAATGATGTCTTTTCAAAAAGGATCACGCTGAAAATGTGGCTTTTTTGCCACACTCTGTTTTGCATGAAAATGGGCTGGTGAATTGTCATTCAACCGGTTACCGTTTATAATCTGTGGAATATCAAATAGATGAAGGCCTGTCGCTGTGTTGAAGGAATTCGTTCTGGTGTGTGGCACACTATTTGCTAGGGTACATTGGCGAGGTTTAAAAAAGGTGGGCCGAGTGCCCTACTTTTCAATAAGGAGAAACCTGTGGATTTCAAACAGCGCACATTGAAGGACAGTGTCGGTTGTACCGGGCTGGGTCTTCATTCAGGTGAGAAAATAAGAATTCATATCAAACCCGCGCCGTGTGGTACGGGAATACGCTTCCTGAGAACCGACCTGCCTGAACACACTTTTATCGATGCCCGTTTCGACAATGTCTTTGATACAACGCTGGCCACAAGTATCGGTTCCAATGGATGTCGCGTGTCGACCATTGAACATCTGATGGCCGCATTTTACGGACTGGGTATCGACAATGCCGTTGTAGAACTTGATGGACCCGAAGTGCCCATCATGGATGGCAGTTCAGCGCCATTTGTTTATTTACTCAAGAGTGCGGGCATAGAAGAACAGCAGGAGCCGAAACAATTTATCGTTGTCAAAAAGCCTTTCAAATTGGATGATGGCCAGCGCTCTATTCGGGTCTACCCTTCAAAAGAATTGAAAATCAGTTACATGATCGATTTTCAACACCCGATGCTGAGGAATCAGGAATACGAACTGGCCTTTTCGGGAGGTGATTTTATACGTGAAATCAGTCGGGCCAGAACATTTGGGTTTTTAAAGGATGTGCAAACCTTGAAAGAAAACGGGTTTGCCAAGGGGGGGTCACTTGATAATGCCGTCGTCATCGATGATTTCAGAATTCTGAACGAGGATGGATTAAGATATAAGGATGAATTTGTCAGACACAAGATTCTTGATTTTATCGGGGATCTCTCTTTGTCACAGTCGCCTGTAATTGGTCATTTTGTTGTTAAGAAATCTGGCCATTTCCTGAATCAGAAGATGTTGACTAAACTGATGGCATCCAAAAAACATTGGAAAATATTGACGTTTGTAAGCCCCGAGGAATGTACCGAAAACAGCCTCCGTATCCCGGCTTTCGGTCTGCCGGAACTGGCCCCCGTATGATTTTTTGAAAAAACGACACACATAAGTCTCGAAAAGCCGTCTCTTTAAATATAAGAAGCCGGCTTTTTTTGTGTCTCAACGCCGATATTTCAACGCCTCTCGTACCCCAACCACGGGTGTTAAAATATGAATTGCAGGGGATATGCCTTGCATTTTCCGCCATCCTAACTTATTATCCTTTATTTAAATTTCATAGATGTTAAAGGGTTATGGTGATATGGTCAAAATCACCATTTGCCATATTTTTTGACGCTTGAATCCCATAAATGAAGATTATTGCATCATTTAACAAAATGCTCGGATTGCCGGTGCCGGCCATGCTTTTTATCTGCTGGATCGGCCTGTTATGGGCAGGTCCCGCAATGGCTGAGGATGCCAAGCTTGCGGATATTGTGGTGACCAACACCCGTGACCATCTGTTGCTTTATTTCACCGTTACGGACTGTTTTACCGAAAACATGAAAAAGGCCATTGATAACGGCGTTCCCACGACATTTACCTTTTTCGTGAATCTGAATGAAGTCCGAAACTGGTGGTGGGACAAGAAAATTGCCGATTTAAAGGTCAGCCACGAAATCAAATACGACAGTTTAAAGAAAGTCTATGAAGTAAGGTTGTCCTCACAGGATGATAAAGTTACTGTGGCAAAGGATTTTGAGCAGGCGAAGCGATTGATGGCCGAAATCGTGGGGCTCAAAGTAACTGAACTTCGAAATCTGCATCGAGGTGACAGATATCAGATCAATATGATGGCAGAGCTCGACACCATCAAGCTACCCTTCTATTTTCATTATGTCTTTTTCTTCCTTTCTTTGTGGGATTTTGAAACAGATTGGTATTCGGTGGACTTCAGATACTGAGGATTTGGGAATGTCGGTCCCGGCTGTTTGCACTTTGAAATCCCATGGCGTTTGCCCGGAAAATCGAGGGGCCTGTTAGCATTCGTTTTCCGTCAAAAAGTTCTATTCCCACTTGTTTGCCATGAAAAATTATCTCCAAGCTGAACTAAATGATCGCAAAAGACGCCGCAGAGAACGATATGTCATCGGTTTTCTGTGTGTGGTGATCTCTTTTCTGCTTTATCTCAGCTTGCGTGCATTTCACCTTGGGCAGGCCCTCCCTTTTTCCAGTAGTATCATCGCTTTTGCGCTTATCAACATCAATGTTATTTTGCTTTTGTTGTTGCTTTTTCTGACGGTCAGGAACCTGGTCAAGCTCCTTTTTGAGCGCAAAAAGGGGATCATGGGGGCCAGGCTCAGGACGAAGCTGGTGCTGGCTTTTGTGACCCTTTCCCTTATCCCCACGACGATTCTTTTTTTCGTTTCGGTACAGTTTATTTCTTCATCCATCGATTACTGGTTCAACCTTCAGATTGAAAGGTCCCTTAAATCGTCTCTGGAAGTGGGGCAGGACTATTATAACGGTGTAACCGATGAAATTCTTTCTTTCGGCAACGTGTTGAGCCGGGTCATGACATACGAAGGGTATTTGATCCCCAACAAAAAAGAAGCACTTCAAAGGTTCACCGATGAGAAACGAAAGGAACTCGGGCTTGCATCATTGAACGTTTATTCCGAAGATCTGGCAATGGTGTCGGGTTCCAATGATCACCGCATTGACCTGACCACCTTCACAGATCCCCCGAATAGCGTGCTGAAACATACCATGCTTGAAGGGACGGATGGACAATACATCCAATCTTCACCCCAAGGTGATCTGGTAGCAGGGGTTGTGCCGATTTTTTCACGAACCGCTTCCAAAGCTGTGGTGGGACTGCTGGTTGTGACGCGCTTTGTGCCGAGTGCTTTTGTTAACCGGTTGCACGCCATTTCGAAAGGTCTTCAACAGTACCGGCAACTGAAAATGCTCAAAAACCCCATCAAGGCGAGTCATATGATTACACTGTCCATCGTGACGTTGCTGATTATCTTCACCTCCGTCTGGTTCGGATTTTATATTTCCAAAGAAGTCACTGTCCCCATAAACGAGTTGGCTGAAGCGACCAATCGCATTGCATCCGGCGATTACGATTTTTTCATTGATCTGGAAACGAAAGATGAAATGGGTGTGCTGGTAAACTCCTTTAACCGCATGACCAGAGACTTGAAAGTGGGCAAGAACAATCTGGAGTCGGCCAATAAGGAACTGGTGGTCAGCAATCTGGAGTTGGAACAGCGTCGGTTGTATATGGAGGTTGTGCTGGCAAATGTGGCAGCAGGCGTGGTGTCGGCGGATACAAGGGGTCGAATCCTCACCATCAACAAGTCGGCGGAAAGAATGCTCAACATAAAAGCCGCACAGATCATCGGCAAAAACTACAAAGAGATCCTTTCCAGTGAAAACAAAAAAATCGTGGATGACATTATTCGAAATGAAGCGCTTTTTCGAAAGGGTTTTATGAATAAAGAGATTCGCTTATCAGCGGGAAATCGCCAGTTAACGGTTCTGGTGAGCCTGAATGTCCTTCAGGATGATCGGGGAGGTTACCTGGGCCTTGTGGCCGTTTTGGAGGATTTAACTGAAATTGAAAAAGCTCAGCGAATGGCGGCTTGGCGCGAGGTGGCAAGGCGCATTGCCCATGAAGTCAAAAATCCGCTGACGCCCATTCAGCTTTCAGCCCAGCGACTGATGAAGCGCTACGGCGATAAATTAAATGATGAAGATGCAAAAATATTTCTCGAGTGTACGGGAACCATTATTTCTCAGGTGGACGAACTGAAACATCTTGTCAACGAGTTTTCCAATTTTGCACGAATGCCCGCGGCCAATCCGTCGCCCTCAAATATCAATGAAATTATCGAAGAATCCCTGGCACTGTACAGGGAAGCGCACAAGCAAATTTCCTTTAATTTCAAACGCTCGGGAAAAGCACCGGTCTTCAACCTGGACCGTGAGCAGATGAAGCGTGTTATGATCAATTTGCTGGACAATGCCGTGGAAGCCATGGAAGGTCGTGGCGAAGTGAAAATTGATCTGGACTATGACAATGTTTTGAAAATGGTCCGTATCCAGGTGGCAGATAATGGTCGCGGCATTGATTCCAAAAATAAGTCACGGTTGTTTGAACCCTATTTTTCCACCAAGAAACATGGAACAGGACTGGGGCTCGCCATTGTCAGCACGATCATTGCCGACCATGATGGATTTATCCGGGTAAAAGACAACCACCCCAAAGGCACCAAATTTGTTATTGAGCTGCCGATTCGGACGTGATTCCGATTTAGACGGAAAAGACATGATAATTCTGTATCATTTTCTATGGAGCTTTCTGTTGGTTTTTTTGGTTCCAGCCGCTTTTCTTTCAGGACGTAAACGCTTGAAAGAACGTCTGGCCTTGAACCTGCCGAAGCGTCCGCCAAAAAAAGATAACATCTGGGTGCATGCGCTCTCCGTGGGGGAAGTGCTTTCGGCTGTACCGCTGGTGGCGCAGCTAAGGGCGGTGTTTCCCGACAAAGACATCGTGTTTTCCGTTGCAACCCGAAGTGGTGTGGAACTGGCAAACGAAAAGCTTGGAAGCCAGGTTGCCTGCATTATCACCCTCCCCCTTGATGCCTGGTGGTGTGTCCGACGAGTCACGAACTATGTGCGGCCTTCTGTTTTCATCCTGGTTGAAACGGATCTCTGGCCTGGACTGCTGGCTTTTCTGGAACAGAAAGGTGTAAAAAGTTTATTGGTAAACGGCCGGATTTCCCCCCGTACCCTTAACGCCTACCTGAAGGCACCGGCGCTGGTGAGGCGTATGTTTTCGCCGCTTAAGTATTGTCTGATGCAGACCCATCTGGACCGAGACAGGTTGGTGCGGTTGGGGATGGATGGAAAAAAGGTGATCACCACGGGCAACATCAAATTTGACCGTGAAATGGCGACTCGGGATTCGGAGCGTAAGGCGGCCTGGCTTGAGATGCTGGGCTTGAACAAACAAATGCCGATCTGGCTGGCAGGAAGCACCCATGCTGGTGAAGAGGCGGTGATCTTGAAGGTCTTTCAGGACTTAAAAAAGGATTATCCGTTGTTGCGTCTGATTATTGCACCAAGGGATGTGGGCCGGTCCCAGGAGATTTCAAGGTTCATCAGCAGTCAGGATGTGGCGGTTGCTTTGAGAACCCGTGTTTCAGAACAAAGCAGTCCCTATGATGTCCTGGTTCTGGATACGGTGGGCGAATTGGGACAGCTCTATGGCATTGGCAGTGTGGCGTTTGTGGGCGGCAGCCTTGTTCCCATCGGCGGACATAATCTTCTTGAACCTGCCGATTCGGGCATTCCGGTGATTTTCGGACCCCATACCCATAACTTTGAATTGATGTCGGAATTGATTCTGAAGGCCGGTGGAGCGCTGCGGGTTCAAAATGGCACGGGGCTTTTTGACGCCATGAAAGACCTTTTGTCCGATTCCGAATTGCGCAACCGCATGGGAGAAAAAGCGAAATCCTTTGTGTCTGAAAACCGTGGTGCCCTGAAAAGGGTCATGACCTATGTTGTTCAAAACATGAAATCCGGTTGAATGGGGCGTGCAAGGTTGGCATTTTTGAACAAAAACGACTGGTCAACGATTCACCAGGAGAGAACCCTCAGATATTATACACCGGTACTGGCATGTTTCTCATGGCTCTACGCGATTGCGCAAGGACTTCGTTATGCGGTATATGGCCTGGGAATACTGAAGAAAAAAAAGTTGCCCGGATTGGTGGTCAGTGTGGGCAATATCACCGTGGGAGGGACCGGCAAAACCCCTGCGGTAGCCCTGCTTTCAAAATGGGCGTTATCCCGGAACATGAAAGTGTGCATTATCTCAAGGGGGTATGGGGGGCATTACAAGAGCCCCGTGCTGGAAGTCTCCGACGGGCGGCGGATTCTGGCGGATTCCCGGCTGGCCGGCGATGAGCCGGTGTTGCTTGCTGAAAAGGTTCCCGGATGTCCTGTTATATTGTCAAAGGAGCGGTATCTGGCGGGGATGTATGCCCGCCGGAAATTTGGGTCTGAACTCTATATTATCGATGACGGGTTTCAACACATGCAGTTGGAAAGGGATTTGAATCTGGTGCTGATGGACGGTGCTCGACCTTTTGGAAACGGCCATCTTCTGCCTTGGGGACCGTTGCGGGAGCCTCTGGCGCAACTGAAACGGGCGGACGCATTTATTCTGACACGATATAAAGAGAAGCGTGGCGGCCGGACACGGACTTTGCTGAAAGAGCGCTATCCGGATATCCCTGTTTTCTGTGCGGATCACGTGCCCCATAAATTGGTCTTTCCCCATCCGGGCCGGATTGAATCTCCAAAAACGCTGAAGAAAAAGCGTGTGGTTGCTTTTGCGGGCATCGGCAATCCCCGGCTATTCAGGGAAACATTGCTGTCATTGGGAGCCGATGTGGTTGCGTTTCGCGGGTACAAAGATCATTATGCATATGGTCGGAACGATCCTGACCGCCTTGTTCGGTTGAAGAGGGCGACAGGCGCTCAGTTCATCGTGACCACGGAAAAG